>JAPLLA010000051.1:60482-77758 GCA_026387795.1 Candidatus Saganbacteria bacterium
TGGAAATTAAAGCTAGGAATAAAACCAAAGTGGAATATATTCAGAAAAAAGAAAACGTCACTACCTATCTATTGTCAGAGCTTAAACCAGGAGACCTGCTTCTCACTATGGGTGCGGGAGATATTTTTAATACCGCCAAGGAAGTGGTGGCAAGATTGAAGATGCAACATCATGAACCAAGAAAACATTAAACAATTTTTAAAACAATTAGGTGAAATAGAGATAAAAGAGAAAGAGCCGCTCAGAAGACATACTACCTTTAAGATTGGTGGTCCGGCTGATTTTTTTATTTCTGTTGGCAATAAGGAATCCTTGAAAAAGCTGCTCTTGTTTTCCTTCGATTCTAAGCTGCCGGTTTTTATGATTGGAGGAGGATCGAACTTATTGGTCTCTGATCAGGGGATTAATGGATTAGTCCTTCATCTGGATGGGGAATTTAATATTATTAAAGAGACTCAAGCGGATGGAAGCGTGATTTGCGGCGCAGGCATTCCTTTTACCAAGCTCATTGCAGAAGCCGCTGAAAATGGGTTGGGTGGTCTGGAATTTGGTTGGGGAATCCCGGGGACTGTGGGTGGGGCAGTCATTAACAATGCTGGTTCAAAAGGGGAATGGATTTTAGACTATGTGGAGAAAATCCGGTTTTTAACTTCCAACGGGGAAGAAGGGACGATTAATCGCGGCCAAATAATCAGTGCTTATCGTTTTTCCGGTTTAAAACATGAAGACAGGGTTATTACTGAAGTGTTTTTGAAATTAGTAAAAAAAGATAAGCAGGAAATCAAGAAAAGCCTGGAAGAATTTGCCGGCAAACGTAAACATTCCCAACCCTTGGATATGCCTAGTGCAGGGAGTGTTTTTAAAAACCCAAAAGGTTGTTTTGCTGCCAATCTTATCGAAGAGAGCGGCTGTAAGGGTTTAAGAGAAGGTGGAGTTATGGTTTCAAACCGCCACGCTAATTTTATTGTTAATGTAGGTGGGGGGAAGGCAAAAGAGGTCTTAAGTTTAATAAAAACCATCCGCGAAAGAGTAAAAACCCGCTTTGGGGTAAATTTGGAACTAGAGATAGAATTAGTCGGTTTTTAGAGTGTTTTTTCTGTTTCTTTTGATTGCAGTTTTTATTTTTTCGTGATATTCTTAAAGAAAATTTACGGAAAAAGGGATCTAGATTGTCAGATAAGTTAACAAAAGACAAATTAGACTTATTAAAAGAAAAAGCGCGTGCTTTAAGACGGCATATTATTGAAATGATAGGCAGAGCTTCTTCCGGGCACCCGGGCGGTTCTCTTTCCGCAGTAGAAATACTTACTGCTTTATATTTTCATGTGATGCACCATGATCCTTCCAAACCACATTTACCGGAACGTGACCGTTTTATTCTTTCCAAAGGACATGCTGCACCGGTGCTCTATGGGGCTTTGGCTGAAGCCGGATATTTTTCCACTTCTTATTTAAAAACACTAAGACAAATCGGCAGTTCCCTGCAAGGGCATCCCGATATGTTGAGCTTGCCGGGGATTGAAATGTCTACAGGTTCTCTGGGGCAGGGGTTATCGGTTGGGGTGGGTATGGCATTGGGGCTACGCTTAGATAAAATTGGTGCCCATGTTTTTGTTTTAATCGGAGACGGGGAATCTCAGGAAGGCCAAATTTGGGAAGCAGCCATGGCAGCGGCTCATTATAAATTAGAAAAATTGGTTTGTATTTTAGATCAAAATAAACTGCAAATAGACGGCCATGTTGAAAATATTAAAGGGATAGAGCCGATTGTAGACAAATGGAAAGCTTTTCGTTGGAACGTAATCGGTAAGATTAATGGACACGATCTCAAAGCTGTTATCGGTGCATTGGAAACAGCAAAAACCCACAAAGGTTCTCCAACCATTATTATTGCGGATACAACTAAAGGCAAAGGGGTCTCTTTTATGGAAGGGAACAAGGATTTTCATGGAAAAGCTCCAAACAAAGAAGAAATACAACAAGCTTTACAGGAGTTAATGTAATGCCTAAGGGAGAATTAATCGCCAACAGGGATTATTACGGTAAAACCCTTGTAGAGATCGGGGCCAAAAACTCCAAGGTAGTGGTTTTGGATGCAGACCTTTCCTGCTCTACAAAAACCTGCATGTTTTGCGCCAAATATCCGGAGCGCTTTTTTAATTTAGGCGTGGCAGAGCAGGATATGATTGGCGTGGCTGCAGGCCTTGCTACAACCGGCAAGATTGTTTTTGCTTCTACTTTTGCGGTGTTTGGTTCCGGACGCGCATGGGACCAAGTAAGGGTTTCGGTTGCTTATCCGCGTCTCAACGTGAAAATTGTAGTGACGCATGGTGGAATTACAACCGGAGAAGATGGGGTTACCCACCAGGCATTGGAAGACTTGGCAATCATGCGGGTGATTCCAAATATGACGGTAATTGTACCTGCGGATGCTTATGAAACGGCACAAGTAATTCGTGCATTGGAAAAAGCGCATGGCCCTGCTTATGTACGCCTTAACCGTTCCACTACCCCTACTATTTATGATAATGACCAATATGATTTTCAGATCGGTAAAGCGATAAAAATGAGGGAAGGCAGAGACCTTACAATTATTGCTTGTGGCATCATGGTAAACGCTTCTCTTCAAGCAGCAGAAATATTGGCAAAAGAAGGGATTTCGGTGCGGGTGATTAATATGCATACGCTTAAGCCTTTGGATAAAGAAGTCATTATCCAAGCGGCACAAGAAACCGGAGCGATTGTTACAGTAGAAGAACATAGCATCTTAGGTGGGTTAGGGGGCTCTGTAGCTGAAGTTTTGGTTGAAAACTGCTTGGTGCCAATGGTTAGGGTTGGTACCAGGGATATGTTTGCTGAATCCGGCAAGCCCCATGAGCTGTTGGAAAAATACGGGATGACACCTGTGGACATTGCAGCTACAGCAAGATTGGTTTTGGAGAGAAAAAAAAATGGATAAAAAAGAACACCATCGTCCTTCCTGGGACGAATACTTTGTGGGGATTACCAAATTAGTAGGGGAAAGGTCTACTTGCCTGAAAAGAACAGTAGGGGCAATTATTGTTAAAGATAACCGTATTTTGACTACCGGGTATAACGGTGCGCCCAAAGGCTTAGATCATTGTGTAGAAGTGGGGTGTATTAGGAAGGAAATGAATGTCCCTTCAGGACAAAGGCACGAACTTTGCAGGGGGCTGCATGCGGAACAAAATGCCATTATCCAAGCGGCTTGGCATGGGGTAAAAATTGAGGGTGCCACCATGTACTCTACCTATAAACCGTGTGTGATTTGTGTTAAAATGATCATTAATGCTGGGATCAAAAAACTGGTTTATGTTGGCAGTTACCCCGATGAACTCGCCAGTAAAATGCTGTTAGCTTCCGGTTTAGAAGTGGTTAATTATAAGGAGGAAGCTTAGGTGAAAAAGAAGGTTGGTTATTTAGGTCCCGAAGGGACTTTTTCTGAAGAAGCGAGTGTTATTTACAGTAAATATGTAAAAAACGTTGAGTTTTTTCCTTGCGGCACGATTCACGATTTACTCCGCGATGTTGATGCTGGAAAATTAGACGAAGGGATTGTCCCCATAGAAAACTCCATAGAAGGAACCGTGGGTGTAGTGAGCGATATGCTTGCGAAAGATGTAAACCTAAAGATTTGCCAGGAGCTCAACCTTCCTATTTTTGATTACTTGCTTGCTCCTCCGGGGGTAAAAATAAGAGACATAACCGATGTTATTTCTCATCCGCAGCCGATTGAACAAAGCAAGGATTTTTTAATGAAGAACCTTCCTAAAGCGGAATTACATCTTGCTTATAGCACTGCAGATGCTGCGCGCCAAGTAGCTTATTCGCTTGGAAAAGTGCTGGCCATGAAAAAAGCACATAAAGATGGCGAACATCTTTTTGCTGCGATCGGGAGTCTCGCTGCAGCAAGACTTTATAAGCTAGAAGTATTGGCAGAGAAAATCAATGCCCAGGATAATGCCACCCGTTTTGTGGTTTTAGCTAAAGAAGATCATAAGCGTACAGGCCAAGATAAAACCTCTATTGTTTTTTCTATTTTAAAAGACCGGCCAGGAGGTCTTTACGATATTTTGGGTGAATTTGCTAAGAGAAAAACCAATTTAACTAAAATTGAATCGCGGCCTTCCAAAAAAAAACTGGGAGATTACTTGTTTTTTATAGATATGGAAGGCCATCGGGAGGATCCCGATATTGCCGAGGCTTTGTCCAGAATTAAGAAAAAAGCTTCTTTCTTTAAATTTCTAGGGTCCTATCCTATGGCAAAAATGCCGATTTTTAAAGGGAAGTGATAATATGTCCGAAAAAGAAGATCAATCAAGTTTTTTCTTTAATGGGTTGGTGATTGGGGGAGTGGTAGGTGGGGTTTTGGGCCTTTTGTTTGCTCCGCTAAAAGGTGAAGAAGCCCGTTCTAAAATTAAAGAGAAAATAGAAGCACTAAATATTGATTCTGATAAGACGGTTGCAGAGATAAAAGCAAAGGGAGAAACTTTTTTAGAGCAGGCTAAACAGACATTGTTGGGGGCGGTTGATCGTATTGCTGTGGCGGTTGAAGAGGGGAAAAAGGCTGCAACAGAGAAAAAAAGCGAATTAAAAAAGGATAAGTAGATAAGGAGCAGAGATCAATGGGCATAATGATTATTTTTCCGATTTTAGGCGTGATCCTCATGGTCTTATCCGTCTTTTTGATTGTGTATATTATTCTATTGGTAAAAGAAACGTTGCAGAGCATTAAAATTTGCAATGAGATGCTCACGGAGGTTAATAAAGAACTGCCCCAAATGGTTGGAGACATCGCAAAGACGATCCGTACTACCGATAATTTTACTGCCGATGTAACCGCTAAAATAAAAAATGCTACTGACTTTTTGGGGGTGTTAGGGGTTATAATGGGTGGGGTCGAAGGGGCTAAAAATAAGATCGGACAGGAAATATTTAAACAGGCGGTTCCTTCCAGAGATTCCATTATGGCTTTTATGGCTGGGATTAAAAAAGGAGTAGAGGTTTTATTTGCTGCACCAGCTTCCACTTCTTCTTCTGAAGAAGGAAAGGGGTAAAAAATGGGCAAAGGATTTAAAGGGTTGTTTACAGGTGGTTTGTTTGGTTTTGCTTTGGGACTCTTATTTGCTCCGCAAAAAGGTGACGAGACCAGGAAAAAAGTTAAAGAGGTTTTAGATACGGCTAAAGGGAAGGCAGAAGAGTTTAAGGGCAGGATGGAAAAGAAAAACTAATGCATTTTTCTAAAAAGATAACAGTTTGTTTTCTGGCGGTATCTCTTCTTATTGTTGGGATAGGTTTTTGTTTTGCCCAAACCAAGGTAGCCAATGATCCTACGCGTATTTGTGTGGGTGCAAGGCCTCTGGGTATGGGTAAAAGCTTTGTAGCAATTGCCAATGACTCTTCCGCGATCTATATGAACCCTGCGGGGTTGGGATGGCAGCAGGGGTTAAAATTAAATTCCATGTCTTCCAAGTTTATTAGTGAAGTTAATTACTTGTCGCTTAGCAGTCTATATGGTACCAATTACGGTACAATCGGCATTGCTTATGTTGGTAGCAGCTTGGGGTTTGTTACGCCTACTACTACTTTGGAATTGGTAAATGGTGTTTATCGGGTCATAGAACTCACCGGTGAGTCCCAGAGTTATGCGTACAACAATGATGTGATGCTGTTGTCTTACGGTGTTCCTTTAAAGGGTTTGGGTTCTTGGGACCAGCTCAATAACTTGTATTTTGGTGCTAATGCCAAAATCTTTTCACAGGGGATTAGCGGTAGAGGGGTTAATGGGGGGATAGCTTCCGGTTTTGATATGGATTTTGGAATGTTATATGTTCCTTCTTCTTGGATTTCTCTTGGGTTAGTTATGCAAAATGCATTGCCTATGGATTTGGGAGGGAAACTGACTTGGCCGGTTACATCTACTAGAACAAGAGAAGTGGTAGAAGATATTGCTCCTGTGGCAAAGTTGGGGGTGGCATGTAAACTACTGGGCGAGGGAGCACCTTTTAAATCAGGAGATAATGAACTGGTTTATTCTTTGGATTTCGAATATTTACCCGGTAAAGTAGGAGTCCCTTCTTTGATCCATACCGGTTTTGAATGGTGGCCGGTTTCGGTAATGGCCTTGCGGATGGGGATAGACCAGGATTTCCTAGGTTCGGGTGGAGGGGTGTTTGAGGTAAGCAGCAATTTTACGGCTGGAGTTGGGCTTTACTATGAAGGCTTTGGTTTTGATTATGCTTACCACCAATACAATAGCCTTCCGCAAAATGATACACATTACCTTTCTATTTCTTATGCCTTGTTTCCCCCCGGACCCAAAAAAGCAGAGACACAGTCAAAAGTTATGATTCCGCAGCGCGCATTTATCTCACTTAATAGTCCGCTTGCAGAAGACCTGGTTCTTTATCAGGAAACATTAAAAATTAGCGGCAAGGTTTTAGAAGAAGATGTTTCTTCTGTTAGGATTGGAGACCAGAGAAAAGAACTCAAGGGTGCTACTTCTTTTGAGGCTGCGGCGCAGTTAAATATAGGTAAAAACGTGGTGGTTGTTAAGGCTTTTGATAGCCAAGGTAAAGACTTGCAAACTATTAATTTGAAACTTTTAAGACTTAGGGCTTTTACTGATATCAATAAGGAATATTTTGCCAAAAAACCGATTGAGTATTTATCAACCCTAAATATTATTGCCGGTTATCCGGACGGATCCTTTAAGCCCGAAGGTACGTTGACCCGCGCGGAACTGGCAACACTCTTGGTAAAAGCCAAAGGTGCGACAATGCCGGAGACCAGTACCGCCTCATTTAAAGATTTGCCTGCTAATCACTGGGCAGCGCCTTATGTTAAAGCAGCGGTAGATTCCGGCTATGTAAAAGGGTATCCAAATGGGACCTTCCAGCCGCAAAAAAGCATTAGCCGTGTAGAAGGTATTTTGGTTGTTTCCAGGTTTGCAGGCTTGCAAGATACCTCAGATTTAACCGAAGGTCCTTTTCCTGATATGCCTGGTAGGCACTGGGCTGCGCGCACAGTAGATTCAGCCAAAAAAGCGGGACTCTTGGATTACCTGGATGGAAAGATCTTAAAACCCGACCAAGAGCTGACCCGTGGCGAAGCTGCGGAAATGATTGCAAAAACTCCGCAAATGACCGCTCTTATCCAGCCTCTGGTAAGTTATGATACAGGATATCAGAATATCGAACAGTCTAATATTTTATATTTCAATCTTGCACCTGCGGGACGGTAGAGATGAAAGAGCGCATCAGGTTAGAGCTTGAGAATGCTCTTAAAAAGTCCGCGCTTTTTTTTGCTGAAATTCCTCTTGCTATAGAAGTGCCGCAAAACCCCAAACATGGAGACTACTCTACTAATTATGCACTTCTGGCTGCAAAACAGCAGAAGAAAAACCCCCATGATGTAGCGCTTATAATTGTTGATGCTTTAAATAAACATTCCTCAAACCTCTTTTCTAAAATAGAAGTAGTTAAGCCAGGTTTCATTAACTTTTTTATTGACGATAGAATGTTTTTTAGTGAAATTGCTTTGATCCTTTATCAGAAGGATGGTTATGGGGAAGGGGATGCATTTTTAAACCAAAAAATCTTGTTGGAATTTGTTTCTGCCAATCCTACGGGACCTCTGCATATTGGTCATGGCCGCTGGGCGGTTTTGGGTGACAATTTGGCAAGGCTGCTTTTAAGCCAAGGGGGCAAAGTAGAAACAGAGTTTTATGTTAATAATGTCGGCAAGCAAATTGAAATGCTGATGGCTTCGGTGGGTGCGGCAATAGAGGGACAACCGATACCGGAAAACGGCTATCATGGCAATTACATAAAAGAGTTGGCAGAAAAAGCAAAAGAAGAAAAACCGGCATCGCTGCTTGATTTTGTTCTTGCGGAAATGATTGGCTCCCAAAAACAGATCCTTTCTTTACTGGGCGTTGATTTTAACCGCTGGTTTAGTGAAAAGGATTTGCATGATAGTGGTGCGGTGAAAGATGCGGTAGCGCAGTTAGAAAAAAAAGAAGCCACGTTTAAAGAGGGTGGGGCGGTTTGGTTTAAATCAGAAGATTATGGTGATGATAAAAACCGCGTTTTAATTAGAGAAGATGGAGTGCCAACCTATTTTGCTGCAGACATTGCTTACCACCTGGATAAGCTTAACCGCGGTTATGACTCTTTAATTAATATTTGGGGTACAGACCACCACGGCTATGTTGCCAGGCTTAAAGCAGCGCTTCAGGCATTGGGATTTGATCAAAATAAGTTAAAGATTATTATTGGCCAGCTGGTTAGCTTGTATCGAGGAGAAGAACAGGTACGCATGAGTAAGCGTACAGGGGATATGATTACCCTTTTAGAAGTAGTGGAAGAGATAGGTTGTGATGCCACCCGGTTTTTTATGAGCATGACCAACGAGCATACGCATTTGGATTTTGATTTGGAACTTGCCAAACAAAAATCCGATGAGAACCCGGTGTTTTATGTGCAATATGCGCATGCCAGGATTTGCAGTATTTTACGGCAGGAAGACTTAAGAAGACCGGCTTCCCTGGATTACGCTGCAATACAATTTTCATTGTTAAGTAATGATGCGGAAAAGAATTTGATTAAGAAACTTTGCGCTTTCCCCGATGTACTTAAGGAAGCGGCCTTGGCTTATGAACCGCATCGTTTAACCGTATATGTTAGGGAAGTGGCGACTTTGTTCCACAACTTTTACCATCAGTGCAGGGTTATTTCCGATGATTTGGAGACTACCAAAGCCAGACTGGTTTTGATCGAAGCCGCTCGTATCGTTATAAAAAATGTGTTAAAATTGCTGAATATTTCTGCGCCGGAAAGGATGTAATGGCTTATGAAATTCGCTTTTTTTAGAGATAAAATTGTTCCCATGGAAGATGCCAAGATTGGCATTATGACCCATGCCCTAAATTATGGGACCGGTTGTTTCGAAGGGATCCGCGGCTACTGGTCGGAAGATAGACAGCAAATGTATGTTTTCCAACTCAGGGAGCATTACGAGAGACTACTACATTCCTGCCGCTCTTTGCATATTAAACTCGACTATACTTTGGATGACCTTTGCAATATTACGGTTAAACTCGTTAGAAAAAATGGCTACCGTCAAGATGTATATATCCGTCCGCTTGCATATAAGTCGGAAGAAAAAATAGGGTTGGGCTTGGTAGGGATTGAAGATGATTTTGCGATTTATCTTTCTCCTTTTGGGGATTATTTGGATGTTTCCGAAGGGATCAGTGTGTGTGTTTCCCGTTTCAGGCGTCTTAGCGAACATTCTTTGCCTCCGGGGGCGAAACTAACTGGGGTCTATTTTAATTCTTCTTTGGCAAAAGCAGATGCTATAAATCGTGGTTTTGTGGAAGCAATCATGCTTTCTTCCAGGGGGAATGTGGCAGAGGGAAGCGGCGAAAATATTTTTATGGTAAAAAACGGAAAACTCTATACGCCTCCTGTTTCCGAAGACCTTTTGCCCGGGATTACCCGCAAGGTGCTGATGATCCTGGCAAGAAAAGATTTGGGTTTGGTGGTCAATGAAAAGGTGTTTAAGCCTAAAGCGCTTTTTACTGCAGACGAGTTATTCTTTTGCGGTACGGGGGCGCAAGTATCGCCGATTGTGAAGGTGGATAATAAAAAGATCGGAAACGGTAAAATAGGGGAAATTACAAAGAGGCTCCAAGAAGCTTATTTTACAGTGGTGAAAGGAGAAAACCCTAAATACTCCAAGTGGCTTACTCCTGTATACTAAAGTCGGCTAGGGGAGCTTAAGAGTGGCAAATAAGATCAAAGGAATTGGCGTAGATATTGTTGAGATTGGCCGCATTAAAAAAGCGGTAGTCAAACATGGCCAGCATTTTTTAAACCGCATTTATACTTCAAAAGAGATCCAGTATTGTACTCACCGGGGCAAATATCTTTATCCAGAGCTTGCAGTACGTTTTGCCGCAAAAGAGGCATATGTAAAAGCAGTGGGGACAGGGATGCGTGAGGTGGAATGGAAAGAGATAGAAGTTTTAAACAATAAACTGGGCCAGCCTTATATTGTTTTAAAGAGTAAAAAAACAAAAGGGATACACCTTAGCTTGTCTCATAGCCAGGGAAATGCAGTAGCCATGGTTGTAATTGAAAGGTAAAAATGGAAGCGATTTCTGTTAAAGAGATGCAAGACCTAGATAGGTGGGTAATCGAAACGATTGGAATCCCTCAGGCGGTATTAATGGAAAATGCCGGTAAAGCCGTTTCAGATACAATCCAAACCGAAATCCATCCTCTAAATCAAATAGTAGTTGTTGCATACAAAGGAAACAATGGCGGAGACGGGTTAGTGGCAGCGCGTTATTTGCACAATGCCGGATTAAAAGTAAAGGTATATCTTCTTTGCGCAAAAAGCAGTGTAACCGGTGTTTCTTCTTCCAATCTTGCTATTTTAGAGAAGCTAAGTGTCGAGATAGTAGAGGTCATATTTGATGAGGAATTGAAAATATTGCAAAGGGAATTAAAAGCATCAGATGTGGTTATAGATGCGATTTTGGGGATTGGGTTAAAAGGGGAACCGCAAGGGATTCCTGCAGCAGCAATCAAAATGATTAACAGTAACAAAAATGCAACCATTGTTTCCGTAGATATCCCTTCAGGCATAAATGGTGATACTGGAGAAGGCAAAATTGCGGTTCAAGCAGACATAACCGTTACTTTTCATGCTCCTAAACAAGGCATGCTTAAGCCCAAAGCATTGTCCAGGGTAGGCAAATTATTTATTGTTGATATCGGTATCCCACCAAAAAAAATAAGCAGTAAAGGGGTTATTTGTCCTGATCTTAACTTAATTGCTAGTCTCATTCCCAAGAGAAAAACAGACAGCCATAAAGGGGATTTTGGCAGGGTTTTTGTTATTGCAGGTTCATCCGAAATGCCTGGAGCAGCAGCATTGGTGGCAAATTCCGCATTAAGAACTGGAGCAGGCCTGGTTAAGGTTGTAGTGCCGAAAAGTATTAGGGACCTGGTCTTTTCTTTGGGGCCGGAGGTTATGGTTTCTGGGGTGACAGAGACTAAAGAAGGAACCTTGGCTCTCTCTGCATTAGAAAAAATAAAAGAGCGGTTAAATTGGGCTACAGTTCTGGCAATTGGCCCTGGGCTTTCTCAGAATAAAGAAACCCAAAAATTAGTTTTTGCTCTATTGGTTTTAGTCGCGAATAAACATAAGAAATTAAGATTAGTAATAGATGCAGATGCTTTAAATATTATTGCTTCTAGGCCTGTGATTTTGTCTAAATTGAAGAATCGAGTGGTTGTTACTCCTCATCCAGGAGAAATGGCTAGGTTAGTAAAACTTAGTAGCCAAGCTATCCAAGAGGATCGACTTAAAGCAGCTCAAAAATTAGCGGTAGAATATGGCATTAATGTGGTTTTAAAAGGTGCCAATACTGTTATTGCTGAAAAAGGGAAAGCTACTTGTATTAATTTAACTGGGAATCCCGGGATGGCAACTGCAGGGGCAGGGGATGTGCTTACCGGGATGATTGCAGCTTTTTTGGCTCAAGGTTTGGGGCTTTATGATGCAGCTTTAGTTTCTGTATATTGCCATGGTTTGGCAGGGGATTTGGTAGCGCAGTTAAAAGGAAAAAGAGGAATAAAGGCTTCTGATATTGTTGAATCTATCCCTTATGTGCTAAGATTTGTGAGGAGCTGATTATGCTCGAAGATGTTGGCAATAGGTTTACCGCGGTTTTAGAAGAAATAGGAGAGACTGTGCTCCTCTTTATTGAAACACTGCGCACTATTTTTACTTCTGGTTTTAAAGGCCGTTTGGTTTTGGAACAAATGTCCAGAATTGGGGTGGATTCCCTTCCGGTTGCTCTTACTACAGCAATGGCTGTGGGAATGGTTTTTGCAATACAGGTGGCAGGTGAATTTGTGAAATTTGGGGCGGGTAAGGTGGTAGGTGGGGTCATGGTGATTGCGGTTGCCCGAGAGCTGGCTCCTGCTTTAACTGGGGTAGTGGTTGCGGCAAGGGTAGGGGCAGCAATGGCTGCAGAAATTGGCACCATGAAGGTGACCCAGCAAGTAGATGCCCTTTATGCTTTAGGCAGTAGCCCTATTAAATATTTGGTGATTCCGCGTTTTATTGCTACCACCCTAATGCTTCCTCTTTTAACTATCTTGGCTGATTTGGTTGGTTTTATTGGTGCTTTTTTTGTGGCCACCTCTTTTTCCGGGATTAACTCTATAGATTTCATGAGTTCTGCGGAGGCTTTTTTGGGGTTTGACGATATTTTTGGCGGGATCGTAAAAACGATTGTTTTTGGAATGTTGGTCTCAATTATTGCTTGTTACAAAGGTTTGAAGGCTCAAAATGGGGCCAAAGGTGTAGGTGAGGCTACAACTTTGGCGGTAGTGCACTCTTTAATCGCTATTTTTATATTTAATTATTTCTTGTCTATATTATTTTTCCAATGAGCTTAATTAATATTAAAAACTTACACAAATCATTCGGGAAAAAGGAAGTTCTCCAGGGAGTTTCTTTGGATGTGGAGCAGGGAGAGACCATTGCTATTATTGGTCCTTCCGGATGCGGAAAAAGTACCTTGCTTAGGATCTTGCTTGGTCTAGATTCGGCGGATTCCGGTTCTATTTTTATAGAAGGAGAGGATATTTGCACTATTTCCGCTTCGGCTTTCCAAAAAATCAGGGAAAAAATCGGGATGGTGTTTCAATCTTCGGCTTTATTTGATTCTTTGAGTGTGGCTGAAAATGTGGTTTTTGGCTTAAGAGAAACAAGAAAACATTTGTCGGAAAAAGAATTAGACAGAGTTGCAAGCGAAAAACTTTCACTGGTCGGGTTGCAAGGCACAGAAAAATTAATGCCAGGGGAATTAAGCGGAGGGATGCAAAAAAGGGTTAGTCTTGCACGTGCCATTGCCTATAATCCCAAAATTATTCTCTATGATGAGCCGACTACTGGATTGGATCCCCTTACTTCTGTAACCATTGAGAATTTGATTAATAAGTTGTCTAATGAATTAAAGGTCACCTCAATTGTGGTTACCCATCAATTAAGCACTATCTTTCGCACAGCTTCTAGGATTATAATGTTGGATAACGGTAATTTTGTGGTGGTAGGGACTAAAGACGATGCTTTAAAATCTTCTAATCCGGTAATTAGGGAATTTATTGAAGCAGGGCTGATTAAATAATTAGGAGGGATAAAGATGGGGCTTTCAATCCAAGCAAGGGTAGGGATTTTTTTCTTTATTGCCATGATAGTTTTGGCTGGAATGATTACTTGGAAGAGTGATCTTTTTCTTAGACAGCGCGGGTATGAATTGATTGGTTCTTTTAATAATATAGAAGGGTTAACAGTTGGTTCTGAAGTACGCTATAGAGGGTACAAGGTTGGAAAAATCATGAAGATTGATCCTGGTCCGGAAGATGTCAGGATTAATGTGTTGGTTAATAGGGACATCCGTTTTCCTGCAGATTCTTCTTTGAGAGTTTCTTTTGACGGAATTGTCGGTTTAAAATTTCTTGAAATACGGCCAGGGGTTTCTACTGAGCTTTTCCAAGCAGGAGGAGTACTCTATGGTAAAAGTACTTCCGGTATTGTTGATTTTGTGGATATTGGTGCCCAAAATCTGATAGAGATGAAAAAGATTATGATTGTGATTAGAGAATTTGTTGAGGATCCTAAAATCAAGCAGGCTTTTTTTGATGCAGTTATAACTACAGATAAAATAACTAAACAGGTGGACCAATTGACCAAAGAACTGCGTACTGTTACGCAGTCTATTGCAGACATTGTTTCTGATCCGGAATTCCAGGCCAATGTAAAGGGGACCATGGCTTCTACTCACCAGACCCTTGCTAATGCAAATAACTTTTTTGAGTCAGCCGGCAGCCTCAAGGTTCGGCCCAGTGCCGATTTATACTTTGGAAATTTAGCCAACCAGGTAAGGGCTAATCTAGATATACTGTATGGTAAATCCGGTTATGTTAGGTTGGGTGTGGGGGAGGGGCCTACCCGTTCTCTTAGTTTGCAGGATATTTTGATTTCAAACCGGGTAAACCAAAATACTGCTTATAAAATAGGGATAATCAATTCGTATTTAGGAGGGGGGGTTGATGTGAGGGCATGGGAGGGGGGGATGTTTAGTGGGGATGTTTATGATATCAATAACCGGCCTGGATATCCAAAGGTGCGTTTAACTGCTTCGCAAAAAGTTGCAAATTCTGTGGATTTGGCAATACAAGCAGACGATGTTTTGAATAGCGGCAATGCTAATTACTCTTTTGGAGTAAAAATCAATGATGATCCTCTTGCTGACAATTAACCCGCTGGATTAAAAACCACAAAAATAAAACCCCTTCTTATACAAGATTTTGTCCTGTTTTGTACGATATATACATATATGGATAGCGTATAGGAAGGGGCATGTTAATGGGAGATTTAGAAGGTGGATTGCCGGTTAATGTTGCTTGCTCTGTAGAAGACAAAAGAAGGGTTGCCAATGAGATTGCCCCGGTGAATGTTTGTGCCCGGATGGATGAAGCTTTAACTTTAATCAAAAGTGGGGATTATGATGCTGCGTATAAAAAACTAGGAGGCATATTTTTTGAGGCGGAAAAGAAATTTGCTGTTTTAAAACAAGCAAACCCAAACCTTTCTGTTTATGACTGGTATGCGCAGATGCTGGGCAAGGATTTTTTGAAATTATATTTTTATATTCCTGAGGAAGTGTTACAGGCGACAGTAGATGCCATTCCGATTACTTTATCGACTTATGTTATGAGCGAGGAACAAACTTTGAACGATAAGGTTGATATGATGGCTACCGCAGTTATTCGGTTTTTATCGCTTTTGCGTTCAGAAAGTGCTTATGATCCAAAGGCCCTATACCAAAAAAAAGAAAAAGGAAAAGTGGTTTTTGAGGCAATAGGAATTGGCCAGCTTGCCAGAGATACTGCTGAAGAGATGATTATTGACATGGTTCGTTTTGGCGGGTATACGGAAGAGTGGGCTGCTAAACACAGTCTTTGGAATATGTCCGACAACATAGCCATATCTTTCTATTATTTTTCGCTACTTTTGGAGCAATTTGGCGGTCCGCTTTATGTGACTTTAGGGGGAGATAATACGGCGAAGGCTGAAATTGCTTATAAATATGGGCATAATGGTATCCGCCATATTTGGGAGGATACTTGTAAATTTGACACAACCTGTTTTTTTGGCAAGGTAAAGTATGCCGAAGAACGCACTGAGCGTTTAGGACAGTTAAATTATTGGCATACAATGTTGTACCGGGATAGGATTGTAAGAATGATTAAGAAAAAATATTATCCGGAATTATTAGAAGCTCCCAAGCAGCCGGCAGCTACTTGGTTGCAACATCTTTTTGTATTACCGCAGCAATAGAAGAAGAGAGTAAAACCCCTTAAAAATGAGCAACTTTAACCCTCTTTTTATCCACAGGCAACGTCGCATAATGTATATTATGTAAAGATGATAAGGGGAGATCCTGGGGATAAGTGGGCTTTGAGTCTAGGTTAATTACTTCTTGATGGCGGGCAAAATACCTACTAGCTGTGCTGCTGATTCCCAGAAAAAGATAGCTAATGCAGGATTTTCTTCATGTTTCTGTAATTGGCCGTTAAAGTAATAATCATGAGTAAATCCGTTGGCTGTGACTTCTGCCAGATATAAATCTAAGCTTTCGGGTCGAAATGGAGCTGTGCCTATTTTGTCTCCCATATAAAGGCTGTCTGCTACAAAATGCAGTTCTATGGGTGTTTTTCCTGGTCTTAAATCACGTGTTTTTGACAGGTTTGCCAATAAGGCTTTAAAGGTCCAAAATTGGCATTCGCCGGTCCCTCCGGGATATTTAAGTGCCCCACCAGTTAAGATTACCCTTTCGTAGGGAAAATTCCTTGGAATTTCTTGTGTCCTGCCGCTTTCCGGCCCCTGGGGAATAGAGGTAAAGTTATGGTAACCTAGGATGTCCAACAGAGGAATATTTAAACATTCATCAAAGTCACACTCATCTTCTGCGTACACCTCTATAGTAAAAACCGTGCCAGTTTTATTTGGATTCCTCATCCTGTTATCTTTGGCGTGTTCTGCAAGTAGCCGGCAGCCTTTTATAGCAGCACTAGACCAAGGTGCATAGCCATTTTGCATATGAGTTATTATTAGTGCTGTGGGCTGGGCAGTTTTAAGTAAAGCTGGTAACCCTTTTATTGTTCCCATGTTATGATTCTTTCTCCTATCTATATAGTTATCGTTAAAATGAAGACAAAAAACCGATTTTTTAAGTTTTTTTAAGAAGTCTATCTGTAGTGTGGGGAGTGTTTAATCTGAGTTAAGATGAAGTCCAAAAAGAGTTTTGGAAGTTCATTTAGAGGAATCTTTTTGCCGCGTTCTCGCGGCGGAAATGGGATTGCGCATCCTTCGATAGCAAGCTGTTTTAATCCGCCGTTTATAACATCCGGCAAGTCTTTGGTGTATTGCAAGTCTACCATCCGCCAGTCCACTACAAATACAGGTATCCCTTGCAGGTATGCACGCCGGCCAGTATCTACGCTTCCGGATGCTTTGGCTGCTTCTACCACAACCACTGCGTCTGACAAAGCTGTGGTCCTGCCGTCCCTTAAAAGAAAGAGCTTATTTACGTTACCGCAGTATTCCTGGCGGCTGCGCTTATTTTTCATGTAAAGGATTTTGCCTTCGAGCCTGGTTTCGTAGTATTCAGAAACAAAACCTCCGCCAAATATGGGAATCAAGTATTTTAATAAAGTAGTTTCTGTGTAGAATTGTTTATTTACGATTCCATGCGGTAGAAATCCTATGGTTTTTCCTGATGCATTTAAAGCTCCCAGGTGAGCATGTTTATCGATCCCTTCCGCAAACCCGGAAATAATGGTTGCCCCTCCCCTACTGACCGCAATTTCTGCTAAACGTTCGGCAAAGACATTGGCATTTACCCTGGGTCCGATTGGTCCCACAATTGCCAGGTGCAAGGGGCCTCCTTTTACGTATGGTTTGGAAGAAAGGCTTTTGTATAAAGGAGGAAGGCCGCGTGCATAGATTATTTTGGGCGGTTCAAGATCACAGACAGAATACTCTCTTTTTTCCGGTTCATTAGGTTCGGAAAACTTGTCATGAAAAAGGATCCTTTTTCGTTCTTCTGTTAGATGGGTAGTCGCCAGGTTTTCCATGACGCGCACAAAACGCGGAATTTCGTCTCT
>JAPLLA010000051.1:77825-93313 GCA_026387795.1 Candidatus Saganbacteria bacterium
CGTCTCTGGCAACTGTAACTGCTGGCCCGCCTTTAAGCAGTTCTCCAGCCATTTTCTTTAAAGTGCGCAAAGGGTCCATTAATTATTATATTAACATATTTTCAGGAAAAATAGCCCTAATTAAACGCGATTATAGAAGAGTTAGGTTTAGAGTGTGTACAAAGCTATGCAAACTCTTGAGTTTGAAAATTAGGGAAAACGATTTAAGCAAAAAGTCCAGTGAGTTTATTCCAGGCACTGGTTGCTGTTTCTGCAATTGCATCTACGATCTGTTGAGGAAGACCGAGTGTTTTTGAAATGAATGCTTCAGTTGCATAACCAGCTTTTTCAGCCAGATCAATCCCTTTTTCTGCTAGAGCAAACCCGGGAGAGATTTTATCCTGTGGGAGGAGCTGTTTTAGCGCTACTTCCTGTGCTGTCCCTTTTTTTGCAATTGCCATATAAGTGCAATGTCCTCCAGGAATAATGTTGTTGTCCCAGAATTTTGCTTTAAAGTCTGCTGCAGTCCAGCATTGGGTAGTCCCTTTGTTGGGGTCATTGAAATAGATGTGAGTAATATTTCCTTGTTCGTCTTTGCGGTATCCTGTTACTGTCATCCAGTGTGCTTTGGAGGTGCTGTTAATATATCCCCCAACCGTTGAAGTATCCCCTCCCCCATAAATACCTAAAACCATAGGGGAGATTCCTTTATCAACCAAAGCAGCTAAGTCGTCCAATGAGCCGTTATTTTCCTGTCGTACAGTAAACCCTTTTTTAGCAGCTACGTCTGCTAAAGCAAGGGGACCATGTCCAAACGAATCCGAAGAAAACATTTGATGATAATTGCCGGGATCTACTCCCATAAATTTCATAGCCATGGCAAGTACAGTTGGGCCGCATTCCGACCCCTGTTGGATTAAATTTGGGACCCCTAATTTAACTTCTTTTTGGCCAGTAGTTTTGGGCGGTACAAGAGTAGCCGAAGCGCCGGTGGCAATTGCCAATTTTGCTCCAAAGCTTTGGAGGCTGGGAAGAAAAGTATCTGTAGTTTGAATTTGGGGAGTTCCGCTAATTACATTTTTTAATGCCCCAACTACTTTTGGAATTGCCCCAACAATAGTTGGTACCAGGGTTTTTAAAGTTGGAAAAAAGCTTAAGCTCATAGTATGTCCCCTATATCCAATAGATTAATCGTGTTGGCAAGCCAAAAACTTGTATGATTTACCTAGATATTCTAAGGGTTTAGCGGTTTTAGATGCCTAAGCGGTTGAAGATGGTTTTGATGTTCCTTAGGTAGAAATTGATGTTAAAAGCTTCTTCGATTTCTTTTTCGGACAGATGCTTTCTGGCTTCTTTGTCTGCCAGGACTATTTCTTTAAGGTGCTTTCCGGTTGCCCGGGTTTTCATGGCTGCACTAATTGGTATGCTTGTTCTCTGGTGAGGCCTTTGCCGATTAAAGCCAAGAGCAGCCTTTGAGAAAAAGTGAGTCCTTGGGATTTTTCTATGTTTTGTTTCATTTTTTCCGGATAAACTACCAGATTATCAATAACATAGTTCATCTTTTGCAGCATATAGTCAGTTAAGATGGTACTGTCCGGAAGCAAGGTCCGCTCTGTTGAAGAGTGGCTGATATCCCTTTCGTGCCATAAAGCGACATTTTCCATTGCCACCATTGCATTTGCCCTGAGAATCCTTGCAAGGCCACAGACCCTTTCACATGTAATTGGGTTCTTTTTATGCGGCATGGCAGAAGATCCCTTCTGACCCTTTTTAAAAGGTTCTTCAACCTCCCCTATTTCTGTTTTTTGCAGTCCCCTGATTTCTAACGCCATTTTTTCCAAAGTTGCTCCAATTAATGCTAAGGTGGACATATATTCTGCGTGACGATCTCTTTGTATGACTTGAGTAGAAATTGGGGCTGGCAAAAGCCCGAGTTTTTTACAGGCAATTTCTTCTACTTTTGGGTCAATATTGGAATAGGTCCCTACTGCGCCCGAAAACTTACCTACATTAATATTATTGAGTGCTGCTTCCATACGTGCTTTGTTTCTTTCCATCTCTTTCATCCAGAGCGCAAATTTAAGGCCAAAAGTCATGGGTTCTGCATGTACCCCGTGGGAACGGCCCATTATTACTGTATCTTTATATTTTTTGGCACTTTTCTTTAAGATTTTAATCGATTCGTCCAGGTCAGAGATGATGATATCTGCTGCATCTCTCATGATTAAAGAAAGAGAAGTATCTACTACATCCGAAGAAGTCATCCCCATATGGATAAACCGGGAATCCGGTCCGACATTTTCGGCGACGCTGGTTAAAAAGGCGATTACATCATGGTCTACGGTTTTTTCTATCTCATTGATCCGTTTGATATTGAATTTTGCGCTCCTTTTGATTTTTGTAAGTGATTTGCCCGGGATTTGACCGAGTTCTCCCCAGGCTTCACAAGCCGCTAACTCTACTTTTAACCAAGTAGAAAACTTGTGTTCTTCGGTCCAGATTCTGCCCATGGCAGGGAGAGTATAACGGTCAATCATTTATTACTCCTTTATTAGCTTTAATAGTTCAGCAACCAGTTTATTTGCCGAGACCTTTTTTACTGTTTTTCCGTTCTTAAAAATTAAACCAGAGTTTTTGCCAGCTGCAATGCCTAAGTCTGCTTCTTTGGCTTCGCCTGGGCCGTTTACTACACAACCCATAATGGCGATAGTCAAAGGCTCTTTTATGTGCCGGGTCTTTTTTTCTATTTCTTCTACAATCTTTTTTATTTCTATTTCACATCTGCCGCAAGTTGGGCACGAGATAATTGTAACACCGCCCTTATGCAGTTCAAGGGCTTTTAATATCTCATAAGCAAGAATTACTTCTTCTACCGGGTCTGCGGTCAGAGAAACACGGATAGTGTCCCCTATTCCCATAGCAAGCAAGGTGCCGATTCCAACTGCGGACTTTACTGTTCCCAGCTTTGGTATGCCTGCTTCAGTTACCCCTACATGTAGTGGATAATTGCACTTTTGTGAAAGGAGTTGATATGCTTTGATGGTAGTTGGAACAGAGGTTGCCTTAACTGAGATTACGATATCTTCGAAGCCTAATTGTTCAAGAATTGTCACTTCGTTTAACGCGCTTTCTACCAAAGATTCTGCAGTTGGACCATGGTATTTAGCCAGTAATCCTTTTTCTAAAGATCCGGAATTTACCCCAATGCGGATCGGGATCCCTCTTTCTTTGGCAGCAGAAACGACTGCTTTGATTCTTTCTTTGGAGCCTATATTGCCAGGATTGATCCTTAATTTATCTACTCCTGCTTCTACTGCTATGAGAGCCAGTCTATAATCAAAGTGGATGTCTGCTACAAGCGGAATAGAAATTCTCTTTTTGATTGCAGTAAGAGCCAAAGCATCTTCTTTGGTTGGGACAGCGCAGCGGATGATCTGACAGCCGGATTTTTCTAAAGCATGAATTTGCTTAATTGTAGCTTCTGCATCACGGGTAAAGGTCTTAGTCATTGACTGGACAGCAATCGGATTATTGCCACCGATTGAAACTTTACCGATTTTAATTGTCTTTGTTTTTCTGGACATTTTGTTAAATAATTATAGCATTTTTTAAAGGTAAATTCTTAGCCGCTTTGTAGACACAATAGAGGATTAACTTAAGCTGTTTTATCTAAAACAAAGAGGATGTGACACGATTGATTGAAATTGCCTTTTTGAAAACCCAAAACTTGAATTTTGCGTAAAATAAAGCCATTAGCAGCAAATTGATTGGTCCAATCACTTAAGGTCCTAAAACCAAAAGGGAAAGACATATCTGGTACGCCAACAGAAAGTGAATTTGACAGTAAATCTATCAAAGAAGTAACTGCTTTTTGCGTAGCCTGATCAAGATTAAGATAATTGTCCAATTGGGGTTGTTGTTTTCTTAAATCTCCAATGATTTCTAAGCCTGGAATATCTGTCCGTGCTAAATCTTGAGGAGTTATAAGAACATCTTCTTCTACTATTAATCTTGTTTTTACTGCAGTTTTTACGCCGGTCAAAAAGGTTGCAAGCGCTTGATCGCTATTTCCAACATGATGCAAGACCGCTAAAGCCATGCCAGTATCATACTGTTCAGGAGAAGCGGTTCCGGGCTTAGAAAAATCTCTTTCATAGTAATCAATCTTAAGCTTAAGCTCTGGAGTTCTCCAATCCAAGGTATCGATTCCTGCTACCCTAACTAATTGTTCTGGATGTCTGGCTTTTAAATCTGCCACCTGGTCTCCTCCTCCACAGCCGATATCAACCAAACTATTCCCTACAATATGAGGAAAGAGTATTTTATCTCTTTGAGCCTGTTTATTTGTGTGCTTATATTGGACATAAGCTTCTTGATATTCGGGAAACCAAATCGATTCCCTATCTTTTGTCCCCCGCCCCATAGTGCGAATTACGTCAAATAAAAATTCCGGCCTAGATGAAACGTCTTCTAATCTTCTAAAAATGGTATTTACTAGTAGTTCACACTTTTTTTGAATAGCGGTTCTATCTAAATTCTGAGCTCTTGGGTGATGTGTCATGATGGCATCGGTATAGTTTGCTATCATGATTTTTCGGACAAATTTTCTAGCCGTGGCATTGCCAAAAGCATGGAAAAAGTTACGCGCAACTTGAAGTCTCTCTGCGCTGATTTCGGAAGGAGCAACTAACCTTCTTTGCAATAATTCCAATTTTAACCCTGCTGGACAAGCAAGAGTTAGCCCAATATTAACAGCCTTAGCTAAACCGGCAGCAACTCTTCTTGATATTCCAAGATCTTTACTCCAGTTAGCAAAAGGTCCGGGAGATTTTAGTGCTCTAGGTGCACCTATCTTCAAATTAGCAATATAATCCATCTTGTATCTATATCGTTGAAATAAACGCAGAAATTCACTTTTTGAGAGGAAGGATTTTGTGGTGTATAAAGCAAAATCAAGGCTACATTTGGTATCTTATAAAGTACTTTTTCCTGTTAATTTTTTATATGCTTCTAAATATTTATCCCTAGTTTTGGTGATGATTTCATCTGGAAGCACTGGTGCAGGCGGATTTTTGTCCCAGTTTATTCCTTCCAAGTAGTCCCTTACAAATTGCTTATCGTAACTAAATTGTCCCCCACCCGGTTTGTAGGTGTCTACTGGCCAAAAGCGGGAGGAATCCGGGGTCAGGATCTCATCGATTAAGATTACTTGCCCATCCAATTGTCCGAATTCAAGTTTAGTGTCAGCAATAATGATCCCCTTGGAACGGGCAAAATCCGAACATTTTTTGTAGATTTCAAGGGTCTTATTTTTGATAATATCAGCCAGCTCTTTTCCGATTTGCTCTTCTACTTCTTTTTGTGTGATCGGCAGGTCGTGGCCTTCATCTGCTTTTGTGGTAGGAGTAAAAATAGGTTCAGGCAACTTATCCGATTCTTTGAGGCCCGCTGGAAGCTTTATGCCGCAGATGCTTTGGCTATTCAGATACTCTTTCCAGCCTGATCCGGAAAGATATCCTCTTACTACGCATTCTACTGGTATGAGTTTTGCTTTTTTGCCGATTATTGAACGTTTATCCAAAGAATCCTTGAATGGCTGTAGAAGAGCTGGAAAGTCTTTTGTATCTGTTGCTATGAGGTGGTTTGTAATAACCTCTTTTGTGAAATCAAACCAGAAGTTGGAGATTTGGGTTAGAATTTTGCCTTTGTCAGGAATTCCGTTTGGGAAAACACAGTCAAATGCGGACAAACGGTCAGAAGCAACTATTAGGAGAGAGCCTCCTAAATCAAAAACGTTTCTGACTTTTCCTTTTTTAAATAATTTGATTCCTGGAAGATCCAAGTCCAAGATTATTTGATTCTTTGTTGCCATGTTTTTTTTCCTTTCTTAATCTCATCATTTCATCCCAGATAAGAAACATAAATTCTAATAATGCGATTTGTCTTTTCCATCTCCATGGATTGGAAATCAAACGGTAGAGCCATTCCATGTTTATGCTTTGGATCCATTCCGGGGCTCTTTGTACTTTACCGGATACTACATCCAGGCTTCCGCCGATCACCATGGTAATGGTTGCTCCCAGTTCCCGGTAGTTTTTTGCCACCCATTTTTCCTGCCTGGGAGCACCCAAGCCGACAAAAAGGATATCAGGTTTTGCTGCTCTTACCAAGGAAATTACCTGGTTTTCCTCGGAATCTTTAAAATAACCGTGATGGGTGCCGCTGATTTTAAGTTTTGGGTAGGAAGCGGAAAGTTTTTTGGCAGCAGCTTCGGAAACGCCCGGTTCACTTCCCAAAAGAAAAACCGAATAACCCTCTTTTTCTGCCAGCCCGATAATTCCATAAAAACCGTCTATGCCGCTTAATCGTTCTTTAAGTGGTTTATCTATAAATCTGGAGAGCACCACCAGCCCTGCCCCATCTGCAAGATTTAAGTCCGCAAGGTTTACAATCTCTTTTAAGCTTGGGTCTGTCTGGCATCGTACGATGATTTCCGGATTGGGAGTAGTAATGTAATGCGGCTTTTTTGTTTCCAACATTGCTTTTACTTTTTCCAGAAATTCATTTTCAGTAAGATTGTGAATCTTAACCCCCAGCACATCAAAAGGCTGGTCCAAGGGAAGCAGATTTTCTAGTAAATTGAAATTAAAAATAGCTTCGATCCTGAGTCTTTCTTGTTTTACCTGGAGTTTTTCTTTCACTACTGTGGAGTTTTCCCATAGGTTCTCTAATAGGGTTTGGATTTTTGTTCCTTTGAGCTCTTTTAAATTTAAAAATGGGAGATCCAGGCTTTGCATAAAAGAGGAGACTTTTGGATCGTAAGCAATGCCTAGAGCCGGCACATCCATGATTGAGGAAAAAACCAGGGAGTGGAGCCGCATACCAATAAACAGGTCCAAGCGTTTAATTAAACCCAAGATTTCCCTTGGGGAGAGCTCTTTGAATATGATTTTGTACGGGCTTTTAAGATAATGGATGACCCGTAAAGTAGCATCGATATCATCCGGATACTGAAAAACAAAAAACAGAAGTTCTGCTTTTTGTTTTTCATAAATCAAGTCAAGGCCTTTGGCAATGGTACGGTAAAGGGGTTCCCTTCTGATGGCGTGGAGGGGAATTTTTCTCACAGAAATACCGATCAAAGGGTGTTGGTTTAATTGCAGGTTTTCCTGCTCAAAGATCTGTTCTATTTTTTTGTCTTCCGCAGGTTTAAGCAGTGCTCCTAGGTCGCCGGCTTCAAAAAGGTGTTTGTGTTTTGGTACAAGCTCTTTGGCTAATTTGTAGGAGAAGTGGTCGCGCAGGATTATCAGATCTACCTTTTCTAAGACCCTGCGGCAAATTAATCTGGCACGCCAACTTTTAAAAGGGCCTAGCCCGGAGGCAAATACTGCTGCTGGCTTGCCGTAGAGCTTGGCCAGATGTAAAAGTCCTGCATAATAAAGGAAGCTTCTAAAGCTGGTTTTGTCTTGGAGCAGTCCCCCTCCCCCGCTGATAAATAGATTGCATTTTTTGAGGGCGTTTCTGATTTCAATGAAGCTAAATCTATGAACAGCCCTCACTCCCAGTTTTTTGGTGTTTTGGAGGGGACGATTAGAAAGCACCGTGATGGAGCAGTTGGGATAGCGTTCTTTAAGATTAGCCACCAGGACTTCCAGGATCGCTTCGTCTCCTGTGTTTTCGAAACCATAATATCCGGAGATTAAAAAATGCATATCTATTAAACCGCCTATTTAGTTGGAAACCTGCCCCGGTTCACCGGGGCGGTTGTCCAAATTAATCCATCAGCTTTTCAAGTCTTTTGAAAATCAGCCAATAAAGAAATACTCCGATAATAAGCCCCAATATAATACCATTTACGGATCTTATGATGCTGATCATGACCGGGACATGGATATGGCAGAAAGTATTAAGCAGAGAACTTAAACCAATGCTGCCAACTGCAGCCAAGAGCCAAAGATACTTTTTCTTTCCTTGTAAAAAGTAAAGTATAGCCCAGATTAGAATTGGGTAGCCGATCAGAAATTCCTTGAAGCGCGGCCGTACAAAGAAAGCTTGTGCTAGTGTTAGCCTTAGAGATCTTTCAAAATCCGGTACAGGAATGCCAAAGTTACCGCTCCGAAGCAGTAAGATTGCCAAGACCCCAAGTCCCAAGAAGATTAGGATGAGATGCCCTGCTTTGATGGGAAGATTAAAAACGGATTTTGTCATATCGATAAGATCATTATTGTTTTCTTTTAAAATCAATAATCCGGCAGTGAGTAGTATTGGAAGCGCCAACGCTATTTTGATGCCGCTAAAGAGTGTTCCTCCTGCCATAAACCTTCCATCAGCGAGTAACCCGATAATCAGAATGATGCCAAGAGCATTATCCAAAAGCATGTTAAAAAAGATTTTTAGAAATTTACCGGCCAAAGACCCTGTTTCAGGAGTCGGCTTTACAAATTGGGAAACTATGGCGTAGGTAGGGAAAATAATGGCGGCAAGGAGCGCATAAGACTTGCTGACTAGTAATCCCATTCCCATATATCCCATACAAAATGTAAGTAATCCAAAGAGTGCTAAGGTAAGGAAAGCAACATTAGGCATTATAGCTGTGAAAAGGCCAAGGAGTATTAGCCCGCCGCTGATAACTCCTAATCCTAAAACAATGCTTTCCAACAGGGTCGGTCTTAGATAGTTATTGTTGTAATTAGATGCGGATAGAACAAAACCCTCTTTTTCCAAAGCACTTTTTAATGTTTTTAAATAAACCAGATTGAAATTGAGGTGGTTTTATTTTTCATTGTAGAATGGGTTAAAGAATATGATCCGTACGTTTCTTTCTTTTGGAGCGCGGCTGTATCGGTCCAAAGCTTGGACAGGCGTAATCTTTTTGGCCTCTTTTTTGTCTAAGCTATGGACTTGGATAAACAAATCCCCCATTTTTGAGGCAAGTGATTGGTCCCCTTCCTGTTTTAAGATTTCGATCTTTCCGTATTTGATCCGGTTATAATTCAATGCTTTGGCAGTGGCTTTGATTTTATCCGGATAACCAACTACTTCTTTTTCTTCAAAAATAACTTCAGAGATAGACTTGTTAAAAGCTAAAGCATCAATTTTTGCTTTGATCCCATTTTCTGTTAGGAGTGGATGATTTTTAAGCCTGGGAATGACAGAGAATCCAGAGGTTACGAAAAAAGAATAGAGCTGGTTGTTGATCCCCAGCCCCAGTTCTCTAAGCTCTTCTAGCGGAAGGTTGACATCTAACCCCCCTTCTATAGTTGTTACCTTTTCATCCCCTAAGTTTGCTGCCAGGAAATTATGGATACGGGTTAAGTCTTCGGGATTTTTGATTAGAAGATAAGTATGGTTGCTTTTGATCTCCACTTTGTTCAAAGAAAAGAGTCCTTGTTTGATTTGGTAGCCGCTTGCAAAAGCAAGGGCTCCGCGTTCTCTTAAGTCTTCCAACGTTTCTTCGGAAAGAGCAATGGATGTGATCCCGCTCTCTTTGAACCTGTAGAGTGCTGTTTCTAGCGGGAGTTCGTTTGCATTGGCAAGCTTGGAAAGGTCTTGGTATGACATTACGATTTGCAGTGTATTATTGTTATTTTCAATCATTACCCTTTGCCATCCTAAGAATATCCCTGTGGCTATGGCAATAGATAACATTGCAATGAGGATAAAGTTGGGATTTTTGTTCATTTTTGCCCCTCTCCTTTTAGCATGCTTTCTATAAATAAGTCTAAATCACCGTCGATCACTTTTTGCACGGAACTGGTTTCCGCTCCTGTGCGGTGGTCTTTGACCAGAGTGTAAGGTTGGAATACGTAAGAGCGGATTTGGCTTCCCCAGGCAATATCCTTTTTCTCTCCTCTTAGGTCTTCAATCTTTTGCTTGTGTTCTTTAAGCATTTGTTCGTAAAGCCTGGATTTTAAAAGTTTCATGGCTGTATCACGGTTTGCATGCTGGGAACGTGAGCTTTGGCTTTGGGTTACCATCCCGGTTGGAATGTGGGTAATACGGATGGCAGAGCTTACTTTGTTTACATTTTGTCCTCCGGGTCCCGAAGCACGGTACGTATCTACCCTTAAATCTTTGGGATTAATGTCTACTTGAATTTCTTCGGTTGCTTCAGGAATCACTTCTATGGAAGCAAACGAGGTATGCCTTTTTCCTTCAGAAGAAAAAGGCGAAATCCTTACCAGCCTGTGAATACCGGTTTCGGATTTTAAATACCCATAAGCATAAGGTGCGGATATGACTAAAGTAACATTTTTTATTCCTGCTTCTTCGCCGTAGTTGATTTCCGGCATTTCTACCTGCCACCCCTTCCCTTCCACATAACGGGTAAACATACGGAGGAGAATTTGCGCCCAGTCTTGTGCATCTGTTCCCCCTGCCCCTGCGTTAATTGCGAGAATGGCATTGTTTTGGTCGTAAGGCCCGGAAAGGAAGGTGATAAGTTCCAGGCCGGTGATGCGCTGGCTGATTTCTTTAAGCTCTTTTTCCAGTTCTTTTTCCAGCGACACATCATTTTCTTCTTTGGCTTCGTTGGTTAAGAGTAATAAGTCGTCAAATTTTTGTTTTAGAGAATCAAAAGTATTGATACGGCCTTCGGTAATTTTGAGCTCCTGGAGGACTTTTTTTGCTTCGACAGGATCACTCCATAGGTTTGGGTTATTTGCTTTTTGTTCGAGTTCCGCTTTCTTTTTTTTAAGGTCCGCGAGCTTTAATGCGGATTCGATCTTTTTGATTTTAAGCTTTTCTTCTTCCAGTTTAATAGAGAGCTCTTCGAACATGTTATTTCCCTTTATTCAAACAGCACTTCTTGTATTTTTTGCCGCTGCCGCACGGGCACAGATCGTTCCTGCCGATTTTATCCTCTTCTTTATTGATGATAGGGATAGAAGGATTTTCTCCTCCTCCGCTAAAATGGGTAATTCTGGGTTTAGGTAGGATTGCTTGGGGGGGGGATTCTTCCCCTTCTCTTACCAGTACAACTTTATAAAGGAGCCCCAGGATTTCTATTCTTGCGGAATGCATCATCTCTTGGAATAAACCGTAGGCTTCGATCTTATAGTCTAAAAGTGGATCTCTTTGCCCGTAGGCGCGCAGTCCAATCCCTTCGCGTAAACTATCCATGGTATGTAATTGTTCAATCCATTTACTGTCTAAAACCCGAAGCATGACTACCCGTTCCAGTTCTTTGAGTGCAACTTCTCCGATATGTTCTTTTTTCTGTTCATAGGCGGACCGAAATGCATACAGGATGAACTCTTTTATCTCTTCTTTTTTTTGCATCTCATTGATCCGGTCAAATTCTGCCATTGGAACGATCTCTTTTAATGCAACGATTAAGCCTTTTGTGTCCCATTCTCCTTTATCGGGAAGAAGGCTTTGGCAAAGGTCTTTTGTAATTTGTTCCATCATTTCGTAAACTTTTTCGCGCAGGGCTTCGCTCTTTAAGGTCTTTTTTCTTAAAGCATAGATGGTTTCTCTTTGCTTGTTCATAACATTGTCGTATTCCAATACTTGTTTGCGGATGGAAAAGTAGTATTCTTCTACTTTTTTCTGGGCGTTTTCTATGGCGCGGGTTATGAGTGGGTGTTCTATGGGGGTATCTTCTTCTATCCCCAATCTTTCCATGATTCCTGAAATGCGGTTTGATCCAAAGATCCGCATTAAGTCATCTTCCAAGGAAACATAAAACTTGGAAGAACCAGGGTCTCCTTGCCTACCTGAACGGCCGCGCAGCTGGTTATCAATGCGTCTACTTTCGTGCCTTTCTGTACCAATGACATAAAGTCCCCCAAGAGCTGCTACTCCCTCACCCAAAATGATGTCAGTCCGTGCTGCTTGGCGTTTAATACATGGTGAGGGATTCCTTTTCTGGTGAGCATGGTGGAAAGGAGTTCCGAATGTTCTATGGAAACAGTACCTACCAGTACCGGTCTTTCTGTTTTATATGATGCTTCGATCTCTTTTACTACGGCCTGAAATTTTGCCCTTTTATTTTTGTAAATGACATCAGGCAGGTTTTCTCTATGTAGGGGCTTATTGGGAGGGATGACCACTACTTCTAACCCGTATATTTTCCAGAATTCCCCTTCTTCTGTTTTGGCGGTACCGGTCATGCCTGCCAGTTTTTTGTACATGCGAAAATAGTTTTGGAACGTTACAGTGGCCAAGGTTTGACTCTCCTGCTTAATCGGCACCCTTTCTTTGGCTTCAATGGCTTGATGGAGGCCGTCGCTGTAGCGCCTGCCGATCATGAGCCTCCCTGTAAACTCGTCTACAATAAGAATTTCATCGTCCTTAATGACATAATCCACATTTTTTTCAAAGAGATGGTGGGCACGTAGGGATTGAGATAATTGGTGGGCAGTTTCCATGTTATTTATGTCAAATAAGTATTCGATGCCAAGCAGTTTTTCCGCTTTTTTGGTCCCTTGTTCAGTGAGTACCGCGTTTTTGGTTTTTTCTTCTACTGTAAAATCAAGGTCTTTAACCAGGCGTCTTGCCAGGGTGTCTGCTTTTTTGTAGATAGCTTGGTTATCTTCTCCCATGCCGGAAATGATGAGGGGGGTCCTGGCCTCATCGATTAATATACCGTCTACTTCGTCTACAATTGCAAAGTTTACGTCTTGTTGTACGCACTCTTCTATGGAAAGCGCCATGTTGTCTCTGAGGTAATCGAATCCAAATTCATTGTTGGTTCCGTAAGTAATGTCAGAAGCGTAACCGATTTTTCTTTCCGCAGAACTCATTTGGCTTTGTATTACTCCTACGGATAGTCCCAGAAACCGGTAAATGGGTCCCATCCATTCACTATCCCTTTTTGCCAGGTAGTCATTTACTGTAACAACATGTACCCCCTTACCGCTCAAAGCGTTTAAGTAAGCCGGGAGAGTAGCCACCAAAGTTTTTCCTTCGCCGGTTTTCATTTCCGCAATTTTACCCTGATGAAGGATGATACCTCCAAGGAGCTGTGCGTCGAAATGCCTAAGCCCAATAGTTCTGGCAGAAGCTTCCCTGACTACCGCAAAAGCGTCAGGAAGGAGGTTGTCTTCGCTTTCTCCTTTTGCGATCCTTTGTTTAAATTCTTCTGTTTTTTGGCGGAGTTCTTCGTCCGAAAGGGAACGGAAAGAGTCTTCCAAGGCATTAATTTTTGTAATTAAAGTTTGGAGCTGTTTCAGCTTCTTTTCGTCGGAATCGCCTATGAAGTTTGCCAGCCATTTTAAAATATCCATGCTAATCCCCTATACCGTGGTGTTTTGGGACAGGCTTTTGTTTTATTCAAAGACGGGGTTCAATGATGCCGTAATTGCCGGACTTTCTTTTATAGACAATATTCAGTTCTTTGGAAGAAGCATTAATAAACGGGAGAAAGAAGATGTCTACTTTTTCGATCCTGGCTTGGGCTTCTTCTTCGCTAATGGCTTCTACCCCAGGGGAACTTGGGGTAATGATTGCAAAACCGCTATCTTTTTCTTTGTAAATAGCATTGATCTGGTGGGTTTTGGCATCGCGGTACAAATGGAATTCTTCCCTTGATTGTTGTAACTCAAATTGAGCTTCATCTTCATGCATTGGTTTTCCAATTGGCTGGGACAAGCGTACCAGCGTAGGTTCGCTTTCTTTTCTCCAAGGGAAAGGAATGAGGTTTTGCAGAGCTTGTTTAATCCGTTCGCCATGGCGTCTCTGTTCCATGCCGTGTTTTGCTTTGTGCTTTTTGATCTGTTCTTCAAGCTTAAATAACACTAAATCAATTGCTGCATACATGTCTTGTCCTACAGCTGTTGCACGGATTACTTTTTTGTCGCCAACCCACATGCTTACTTCTGCTACATGGCTTCGGTTTGTATCCTTATTATGGCGGGCATCAAGGATTACTTCTGCTTTTTGGATGTTACTCCAAAACTGCTTAACCTTGGCAATTTTTTTGGTGGCGTATTCCTTTAACGCGTCTGTTAAATCTATTCCGTGGCCGGAAACGATAATTTGCATATGTACCTCCCTAAATGGCTTTTGCCAGCGTCAAACCAGTGATCTGTTTGGTTCCGGCAACAGCCAATACTTTACCACATTCCCCAAGGGTTGTGCCAGTAGTATAAATATCATCCACCAAAAGAATTTTTTTGTCTTTGACGAGTGCTGGGGTGATGATTTGAAATGCCCTATCCAGGTTTTTGATTCGCTCCTCTCTTTTTAGCTTGAATTGAGGAAGGGTCTCTTTGGTGCGTAAGATGGTTTTTTGATAAGGGATATTTAAATCGTCACCTATATTTTTGGCAAGAAGCGCTGCTTGGTTAAACCCTCTTTCTTTAAATCTTTTTTGGGCTAGTGGTACGGCAGTAATTATATCGATCGCATTTAGATCAATTTGATTCTCTTTTATTTGCTGGAGTAAGATTTGATTGAGCCATGGTAAGAGGTTTTGTTTTCTTTCAAATTTTGCTTCATAAGGAAACAAGCAGATGACTTTGTCAAAAGGTGCTATTTCCCTACCCTGGGCAATTACTGCTTTTCTGCCTTTGAAGTGTTTTAATGCGGATTTACATTTTGTACAAACAGGGTCATTTGATAAAGATCGGCAGATGAGACATGCTGGAGGGAAAATGAGGTCCAGGAGGTGTTTGGTGTATAGGGTGATGTTTTGGAGCAAGGTGGTCATGGTAAGCTTATGAGCAATTGGGTTGCCAGGACAAACTCACCCCCTTTTATTCCCCCTCTCTTATTAAGAGAGGGGGAAAGCGAGCGGAGCGAGCAAGGGGGTGAGTTATTTTTCGTCACCTCGCCGAAAAATACGACAGTCATATTTTTCTTGAAGGAAGAGAGGCAGTATGGTATTCTAAACATACTCATTACGAGAGGAGCAATTATGCCCTGGGACGAGATCTTAGAACTCTTAGGACAAGGTGAAGGCCAATCCGTAGAATTCGAAAAACAGGTCCCTTCAGAAGATGACATTGCCAGGGAATTGGTTGCTTTTGCAAATAGTGACGGCGGCAAGATTATATATGGTATAGACGACAAGAATAAGCACCTCATTGGAATTCAAGTTGATGACGATATCCGCAACAAGATTATGGATATAGGCATTAAGCGCTGCTCCCCCCTTATTAAGCCTGAAGTAGAGATTATTGACCGTGACAGTCGCAAGATTTTAGTTGTAACTGTTGCAGAAGGCGATGAAAAGCCGTACAAAGCAGATGATATTTGTTATTTGCGTGACAGTGCTGTTTCCAGGCCAGCCAAGGATGTAGAAGAAAAAGAGATTACCAATCCCTGGAGCGGCAAAGGTTTAAACAAACGACAACTTCGTGCCATGCAGATTATTGCAGAACATGGGAACATTACAAACCGCGAATTTAGGGATGCTTTTAATGTTTCGCATAAGACTGCGCATTTGGAGCTTACTATGCTTGCAGACAAGAGGCTGGTAATGCCACAAGGCTCAGGCCGCAGTACTTGCTACGTGTTGCCGAATTCTGCGGAGTAATATAAAAAAAAGGGGGGTGATAGAGATG
>JAPLLA010000051.1:93400-98774 GCA_026387795.1 Candidatus Saganbacteria bacterium
AGATAATTATATTGATGTTTTTAATGATGTTTGTTTTGGGTTTAGCTTTAAGTGCAGCAGCAATATTGCCAGCAACAAATACTACATCGAATAGACCACCCTCTGCAGTCTTGGCTGTGCAGTGCCTTTATAATGGTCAGACTACAGGGGCTACTATTACTGTTGGGAATGGACCGGCGAAATATTATGATAATGGGCTAGCCAGCTTTATAGTTTCTACTGGTAAACAAGTGGTTGTTAAGGCGACAAAAGGTAATACAATACCTGTAGCTGGTGGACCAGGTGTGGCGCAGACAGTAACTAATGTTACTAGTGGCCAGCAAATTGTAAGTGTAACAACAGATACAATTGTTGTTTTTAAATGGCCGACGTCGGGTAAGACTGTGAAAAAAGTTCCTAACCAAATGCAGCCGTAATTATTGTTTTAGTTTAAAGGCCCCCCTACTTTTACATAAAGTTCGGGGGCTTTTCTTTTACCCCACCACCCCACCGCCCTTATTCTCGAATTTCTCACTAAAGCCCCCATCCCTGATGACCCTAAGGGAAAAACTGAAAATGGGTGTTGGGAATGGATGCCGGTATAGATATTGGGCTTAAGAGGCTGGAAACCGGATATCTGCCCATCTTCTAGCTTCTTCTATTTCCAGCTTCTATACTGGTTTCTAAACCTTTATCCCTTATTCCTTTTTCTATACTGGCTTCCAATCCCTACTCCCAACTTCCAGCATCAGACAATGTTCATAAAACCATCTTTACATTAAATCATATTAGAGTACAATTATTGCTTAGAGTATCTAAAAACCTCGAGAGAGAGTAAAAAATGCTCCGGTCGATCGGGGGAGATAAAAAATAAAAGGGGGAATAAAAAATGAAAAAAATTGCAGTTTTAATGGTGATTGGAATCATGTTAGTTTCTTTTAGTACAAGTGTACTAGCTGTTTCGACGGTGCAGTTAAATGTCAAATTGATGCTGGCAACAAAGTTTTCTTCAGGCGTATGGACGGCAACTCCATTAACCAAGACAAATGTATATCTAGTAGGAACGATTATAGGCAGTGGTAAAACACAAACCATGAATGTTTCAAAGACAGATTTAAAAGGATGGGCTTCTTTTGACAAGATTGTTCCAGGTGTTCTGGACATAATTAAAGGTGTTACAATAGATAAAGGATGTAACGGTGTCTATAGCGATGTCTATTTTTATATGCCGGTGAATTTTAAAAGCCAGAAGAGCGCTGTAGTTTATATTACTAAAGATGGATCGTTTCTTACGAGTTTAGTTACTGATACGACATTACAGCAACTTAGTCAACAGCAAACATCGGCTGCGCAATTGGCAGCCCAAAGTACAATACTAAGTAAAGAAGTAATAAAGCAAGCACCTAGATAATAGGGAAAACCTAGTAAAGTTTCTTAAGGCCCCCCTACTTTTACATAAAGTTCGGGGGCTTTCTTTTACCCCACCACCCCGCCGTCCTTATTCTCGAATTTCTCCCGCACTCCCCGGGTCACTAATTACCCGAAGATAAGAAGGAAAAGGGGTTTTGGGTTTGGATGCCAGTATAGAAACCGGTCTTGGAAACCAGAAGCTAGATATAATTCCAACTTCCAGCTTCTATTTCCAGTCCCGCTTTAGCGGGATCCCGCAACACATTAAATTTCAAATAATAAGAAAGCGGGACTTCCATACCGGATTCCAATCCCTACTCCCAACTTCCGGCATCAATCAATTGTATGAAACCCATATTTACTTTAAATCATATTGAGGTATAATTATTGCCCAGAGCATCTAGCAACCTCGAGAGAGAGCAAAAAATGCTCCGGTCGATCGAGGAAAAATGGATTCAGGTTCTAAATAAAAAGGAGGAATAAAAATGAAAAAGATTATTGGTATCATGTTTGTATTGTTTTTTGTGTCTTGTTTCATGTGTACAGTTGCAATGGGGAGTACGGACGGAGATATTGAAAAAATTATTAATACGATTACAAAAGCGGCTGAACAATTTACGCCAGATGGTAAGGTTACTCTGGTAGAGGAGCTAGGTCTTCAGAAAACGATTAAGATAAGCTTTGTGCAAAGTGATTTAAAATCTGCAGCTAAAAAGCTGATTCCTGTTAGTAATAAAAAATTCTATTTACTACTTAATACGAATAAGGGCAAAACTCCTCTTTATTGGGCTATAACAAATAAGGAGGGTTTAGGAGCGTTTGCGCTTCCTGCCGGCCACTATAATCGTATTATAGGTGTAACAGATGCCCAAGGCCCTTATGGTTATTGGCCTATAAACATTACTCGGTCTGCAAATAGGATAGAGGTTAATATCTCTCAAAACAAGATATTGGTAAGAATTTAAGATATTAAAAAATACAAATACTGATTAGGCTTAATAGTCCCCTTGTTTTGTGGTTTGATAAACTTACCATAAAGTTTAGGGGCTTTTCTTTACCCCACCCCGCCGCCCTTATTCTCGAATTTCTCCCGCACTCCCCGGGTCACGAATAACCCGAAGGTAAACAGAAGATCAAGGAAATCCAGGGGATCAAGGACAGTAGGATATCTGGAAGATCCAGAACATCAAGATCTTAAAACTTGATAATCTTGATATCCTTGGTATCCTCCCAGACTTGATATTCTAGGTTCCCTGGATACCCTTATTCAAGATTCAAGCGATCTTCTGCGAAATAGAAACCATTATTTTTAGGCTTCATTATGCCAAATATTACCATATTGCATAAAATTCTTTCTAAGCCATGCAAGTTTTGGTAGAGATACTACGATAGTACATGTGGAAGGGACGAGAGGGTTGTTGAGGCCAGTTTGCCATCTGCTAATAATAGGATCTTATAGTGGGATCTGCAGATGGTAATACATAGGCAGGTCCCTTTATTTTTTTGTCAAAAAGGAGTGAACATCTAGAATGTCAAAAAAGGTAATTTTGGGTTTGGTAATCTTGGTTTGCTTGGTTTCCGCAAGTTTTGCAGTCTCCTCTACAGACGGTGTATATCAGCCAACAGCAAATACTGCTTCAGAAGACTATTTAACTGTAGACACCATGACTGACTCTTTAAGTGTGGTTAAAGCCAAAGGACTCCCCGAAAGCCTTAGAAGAAAATTAGAAGCATTAAATAAACCTGCTGGAGCAGGTGTCCCCAACCCGTTTGCAGACGTTACTACCAACTTTTTTGTGGATGCAAATTCCCAATCCGAAGAAAATGCCCCTGTAAGCCAAGCGCAATTGACAGCAGGATTTACCGCACAAAAAGGGGCTTTTAATGTTCAATTTACCCACAGCCGCGCTTATTCCAGGTATGTAGATGCAGCTGCCGGCTATGTTGAACCGAACTTTCAGGGTACGGTTAATAACCGGATTACTTTTGGGGCAACCTTTTCCCCTGATGTTATTAATTCTGCAGCAGCGTCAACAGTTGCGGTAGGCACACCGACTGCACCTTCTGCGCCGGCACAGCCTTCTGCATCGATTTCTTCTGCTGGAGTTATAAATTAAATAGTTTGACGTTAATAAAAAATCCTCGTAAAATATCATAGGAGGGATAAAAAATGAAAAATAAAATAGTGGGTTTGTTGGCGATCCTTGTTGTAATCGTGGTTTTTTTCCAGAGCCAGGTTTTTGCTGCTTCTCTTTCTGTTGTGGTTAATAAGAAAGCTTCTCCTAAACTTGGTCCGGTCCCTTTTGGTAATCAAATAATTTATTTATTGTCTAAAGAGTCTAATAAACTTATCCTTGTGGACAGTGCTCAGACCAATGGTCTTGGGCTTGCTGTTTTTAATGTTCAACCAAATAGTGTAAAGAATTTAATAGGGATTACTTTGCCTGCTCTAGTAGACAAGAAGAGTGGTGTTGTTCAGGGCTTTTATCCGGCATCTTTTCAATTAGGAAAAACAAATGTAATTTTTCTTGACAATTATCTCCAATTTGATATAGGTCCGGCTTTAGTAGATGCACAATTAGTAGGAATCAGTAAAATGGGGACGAATGCGTCTCAAAAAGCTGCCAGTTCCAGTAAATCAAATCAAGATGCAAACAAAAAAATGAACGAATCAGATAGCGGAACAAACGGAGATAGCACGTTTAAAATCCTCCCAGCTTATAACGAAAAAAAGAGGGGGAATTAACAGAACATCAAGGTTTTAAAATTAGAGTATCTAGTAACTTCGAGAGAGAGCAGAAAATGCTCCGGTCGGTCGGGGGAAAACGAATTTAGGCGAACCCAAAAAAAGGAGTAAAAAATGAAAAAAGCATTTATTTGTCTTATAGCAAGTTTATTTGTGTTTTCACTGTTTAACCTAGCAGGGGCTGAACTGCTCAATTTACCTAAAAACATTAAAGCAACGGCAGTCAAGATCCCTGTGCTACCTCCTAAATCTAGTCTTTCTAAAGTACAAAAGGGCCTTAGCCTAACCCCAACCAATCTTAATGTTAACATGATTCTAATTGCAGGCGACCCGAAAAATGTACCAGCATTAACAAATGTTCAGGTCTGGGTGATAGAGTTTGGTTGTGGAAAGAACAGAAAACTGACTTATAACATGGATAATTGCCAAGTCTGGTTTTCAAGTGTTCCATTCATTCCTCAAAGTAAAACATTTGTGCTAAATCCATTTACTCAGACTCCAAAGCCAAAAGGAAACCCATCAGGCAAGTTAGGACAATCGTGGATTGATGGTGATTGGTACTCGTCCTTAAAGGAGGGTGATGAATTCTATGCGCTTATCGTTTATGGAGATCCAACAAAGCTTTGTGTTTCACAAGACGTGTCATTTTTACCGTCAACAGGATATTATTCATTGAACGCTGTTGGAGACTCCAGTAAAAATGAAGTCTTGGCTGTTTTCCCTTTGATTGCTAACGGAACAAATCTTCAAATGAGGCTTGTAGTAACCGATAATCTATCGGCAAATATATATAATCAATATTAATAGCAGATAGCAACAAGATAAACGATTGATATCATGAAGGTGAAGAATATTTTGCTACAATAAGCGAGTTAGTCTTTTTAAAGGCCCCCCTACTTTTACAATAAAGTTTGGGGGCTTTTCTTTTACCCCACCGCCCCGCCCTTATTCTCGGATTTCTCCCCGCCTACGCTCTTTCGCTTACGCTCGGAGCTTCCCCCTTCGCACTTTGTGCTTCGGGGGACAAGTCGGCGGACAAGCCTAACGCCCCGGGTCGCGAAGGACCCGAAGCAGAAAATTGTTGGCAAGACCCCATTGCATGTGTTAGACTTTTCTTGAGAAAAAAACAGTAAAGAAGGAAGGCGTAAATTGTTAGATTTAACAAGTTTAAGAAGCGCGGTAAATTCCCTGGAAACTGCACTGAAAGTTGCTCGGCAGAGCGAAAAAATGAGTGACGAA
>JAPLLA010000051.1:98799-104111 GCA_026387795.1 Candidatus Saganbacteria bacterium
TGTTATCCAGAATTTTGAGTTTACCTATGAGCTATGCTGGAAGTTTATGAAGCGCTGGCTCTCCAAGAATTTAGGAAGTGCCTATGTGGATGGCATACCTCGTTATGAATTATTCCGTTTGGCAGGAGAAAGCCTCTTGATTGATAATGTGAGCCTGTGGATGGACTATCACGATGCGCGCAACGAAACGTCGCATGTTTATGATAAGACGACAGCGGGTGAAGTTTTTGCGGCAGCGGTGAAATTTTCGGAAGATGCCAAAAAGCTCCTGGCAAACATTGAAAAAAAGAATGATTAGCCTTACTGAAGAAGAACTTTTAACGGTTAAATCTATCCTAGCTAAAAATATCCCCGATTGTGAAGTTTTGGCATTTGGGTCCCGTGTTAAAGGGAAAGCAAAAAAATATTCCGATCTGGATGTAGTGGTGGTTGGGAAGGAAAAGTTGGGGCTGCGCAAAATGGCAGAAATCAAAGAAGCATTCCAAACCTCAAGGCTTCCTTTCCGGGTAGAAGTGCTTGACTGGCACCGTATCCCTGATCATTTCAAAGAGATTATCAAAAGCAAACAGGAAATTATTCAGTTAGCCAGCCCTTTTAAACAGAAGACCTAGAAAATCCAGGATATCCAGTACGGTAGGATATCTAGAAGACCCAGAAAATCAAGGTCTTAAAACTTGATAAACTAAATATCCTTGGTATCCTCCCAGTCTTGATATTCTAGATCTCCTTGATACCCTTATTCAAAACATTTACTGTGGAATAAAAAATCTTAAGGATAGCCATTTTCCCCCTTTCACAACTCCTTCTCTTTTAGTATAATACTCAATGTTTGGAATTTTTATGCGGAAAGAGGTATTTAGTATGGCAAGAGTTCCGGTAATTGCAGGCAATTGGAAGATGTATAAGACCCAGCAGGAAGCAATTGAATTACTGATGAAATTGATGGAGATGAATGAGACCGTATCCGACCGCGAAATTGTAGTTTGCCCCCCATTCCCATTTCTAGGCTTGGCACATCAAGCAGTTTCACATTCCAACATCAAATTAGGAGCACAAAACTGCTACTTTGAAAAAGAAGGTGCATATACTGGAGAAGTTTCTGTTTCCATGCTTAAATCCGTAAAGTGTTCTCATGTTATCATCGGCCACTCTGAAAGAAGGCAATTCTTTGGAGAAACCGATGAAAGCGTAAATAAGAAGATCAAAGCAGCGCTAGCTGAAGGACTAACCCCCATTGTTTGTATTGGCGAGACCTTGGCAGAAAGAGAAGAAGGCCGCATGATGCAAGTGATCAAGACTCAAGTAGAAGGCGGATTTTCCGGACTCCACAAAGAAGAAATGCAAAAGCTGATCATTGCCTATGAACCAATTTGGGCAATTGGTACAGGCAAAACCGCAACCCCAGAACAAGCAGAAGAAGTGCATGCTTACATCCGCAAGCTCTTAGCAGACGGATGGTATGGAGAAACATCTGAGTCAATCCGGATCCTTTACGGCGGTTCAGTTAAGCCGGAAAACATCGACGACTTGATGGAAAAGCTAAATATCGACGGCGCACTCGTTGGAGGTGCTTCTCTGAAAGCAGAGAGTTTTACTAGGATCATCCAATTCCAGGCTAAAAAAGGGAGTAATTGAAATTCTAAATTCGAAGCACGAAATCCTAAACAAATCCAAATATCTAAATCCAAAAGTTTGAAATATTTGAATTTTGGTAATTTAATATTGTTTAGAGTTTAGAAATTAGGATTTAGAGTTTAATAGAAAGGGGTAAAAAAATGAAAAGACCGTATGAAGAGTTAGGATTGGTTAACACGAAAGAGATGTTTAAAAAAGCAATGGAGGGGAAATACGCGATTCCTGCGTATAATTTTAATAATATGGAGCAGCTGCAAGCAATTATCGGTGGCTGCGCAGAGAGCAATTCTCCTGTAATCGTTCAAGTCTCTAGCGGTGCCAGAAAGTATGCCAACCAGACCATGCTCTACTGGATGGCCAAAGGTGCGGTAGAAATGTGCCGCAAAGATTTAAAGAGCAATATTCCGATCTGCCTTCACCTTGACCATGGGGATACTTTTGAGCTTTGTAAGTCTTGCGTTGATTCAGGTTTCTCCTCGGTCATGATTGATGGGTCTCATCTCTCTTATGAAGAAAATATAGCAGTTACCAAAAAAGTAGTCGAATATGCCCATCAATTTGATGTTAGCGTAGAAGGTGAACTTGGGGTATTGGCTGGGATTGAAGACGCGGTCAGCGCTGAAAAACATACTTACACGGATCCAAACCAAGTAGAAGATTTTGTAAAAAGGACTGGTGTGGATTCCCTGGCAATTTCGATTGGCACTTCCCACGGTGCATATAAATTTAAGGTAAAACCAGGCGAATCTGTTCCCCCGCTCCGTTTCGATATCTTGGACGAAGTGGAAAAGAGATTGCCAGGGTTTCCAATTGTTCTCCACGGTTCATCTTCTGTTCTTCAAGAATATGTGCAGATGATAAACCAATACGGCGGGAAGATGGACAATGCAGTTGGAGTTCCAGAGGAACAATTGCGTAAAGCTGCGAAATCAGCGGTTTGTAAAATAAACATTGATAGTGACGGACGTTTGGTTGTTACTGCTATTATCCGTAAGGTTTTTGCAGAACAGCCAGGTGAGTTTGATCCAAGAAAGTATCTTGGTCCTGCACGCGAGGAATTGAAAAAGGTTATTATTGAGAAGAATACAAACGTGTTGGGTTCAGCAGGAAAGGCATAACACAAACTCACCCCTTTCCCCTCTCTTAATAAGAGAGGGGTGCCGAGTGAAACGAGGCGGGGTGAGTTAAAAAGGAGCAACTCCCATGAAAGCAAAGTTCCAGGGCAAAGAGATCAATATCCGCAGGATTGGGATTTTAACCGGTGGCGGTGATTGTGCGGGACACAATGCGGTAATTGTTGGGCTGCTGCGCCGCATTACCCAAGCGAACCAAACTTTAAACGATAACGAAAAAATGGAACTAGTGGGACTTATTGAAGGTTGGAAAGCTTTGATGCGGGATCCGGAAAAGGAAATGAATAAGATTGTCATGCCGCTTAACCTTCTGGCAATTGAAGAAACTTTTAAAGTAGCAGGTACAATCTTAAAATCCTCCCGTACCAACCTATTTTCCAAAGCCAACGTTGAAGCTGGAGTGCCTCAAAAAGCGATGGATAATGTTAAGAAACTTAAATTAGATTGTTTGGTGGTTTTGGGCGGTGACGATACTTTGGGTGCTGCAGGTAAACTTGGCCAGCAATATATTTTTCCCATGTTTGGTGCTCCAAAAACCATGGACAACGATGTTTATGGCACAGAGATGACTTACGGTTTTGAATCTTCGGTAGAAGAATCAGTCCATTTCATTGAAAACTGCACTACCACTGCCAAGTCCCACAACCGTGTTTTTGTGATTGAACTAATGGGCCGCCATGCAGGCTGGGTAGCTCTTTATGCAGGGATTGCAGGTAATGCGGATGTGGTATTGCTACCTGAAGAAGTAGTGAATATGGATGAAGTGATTGCGAAAGTTGAAAAAGCAAAAAAGATCAAAGATTACGGGATTGTAGTTGTATCCGAAGGTGCCAGGCTTTTTGATACCCGCTATCCGGAAGCTGTTAATGCACGCCATCAAGAGCTGCTTGCTGCGGTTATCGCTGATCCTAAGTATGCCCTAGTCAAAGCCCGCCATGAGATGCCCAAGAAAAAAGACTCTTTTGGCAACGAACAATTAGGCGGCATTGGAGATTACATTTTTTCGATATTAGAAAAACATACCACTGGGATTGAATACCGCTACCAAAACTGCGGACATGCTATTAGAGGCGGAATTGCGCATGTTACAGACCGGATCCTAGGGTTACGTTATGGTGATGCGATCTTTAACTTTATGAAGCAAAATGTTTTTGGAGTGTATCCAGGACTGGAAGCGGATAGAATTATCTCAAATGATTTGTTAGAAGTACGCGGCGGCAGGTTTGTTCCACAAGACCACCAGCTCTTTGCTATGCGAAATGCGATAGAAAATTACTAAAAAGCAGAGGATGATCATCCTCTGCTTTTTTTGTCACGAATCCCTCGCCTTTATTTAGAGAGTATCTGCACCAGCTCGTACACCTTGGGATCAATTTTCTTGTGTTTCCCTGCTACCCTGGAAAGAGGCAGCTCTATGATTTCTTCTCCTTTAGCGCCAACCATGTACCCACCTTTGCCAGCTACGAGCAATTCTACTGCACGGTATCCCATTTTACACGCCAGTTCGCGGCTTGCAGCAGAGGGCGACCCACCCCGCTGGATGTGACCTAAGATAGAGACCCTGACATCGAACTTGGTTTTTTGTTTTAGTGCTTTTGCAACATCCTGTGCTTTGGCTGCTCCTTCTGCTACTACAATAATATAACTCTTTTTTCCCCTGGCTTGTCCTTCAAGCAGGCTTTTTGTCAGTGCATTAAGATCAAACTTTTTTTCCGGGACCAATACTGCTTCTGCTCCGCAAACCAAAGCTACATTCAAAGCAATTGAACCGCTTTCCCTGCCCATGACTTCAATAACAAAGAGGCGTTCGTGGGAAGTAGCAGTATCCCTGATTTTATCGATCGCATCAACTGCAGTGTTTACTGCAGTGTCAAAACCAATGGTGTAGTCTGTGCCATAAATATCATTATCAATGCTGGCAGGGATGTTGACTGTGGGGATTTTAAACTCTTTATGTAGAATGGAGGTAGCCATGATAGAACCATCGCCGCCTATAACAACTAATGCATCAATACCGTGGTCTTGTAAGTTTGAAAAAGCGACTTTACGCTGAATTTTATCTTTAAATTCCGGACAACGGGCACTGTGAAGAAGCGTCCCCCCTCTGTTAATGATGCCGCCTACGGATTTGAGGTCCATTGGTTCGATTTCCCCGTGGATGAGGCCCCTCCAGCCATGGCTGATGCCAAAGGCTTTAAGGTCGTGGCTAATTGCTGTCCTGACCACTGCCCTGATGGCTGTGTTCATTCCCGGTGCGTCTCCCCCGGTTGTTATGATCCCGATTGCCTTGATTTTTTTCATGTTTAACACCCCTTGGCTGAAAATTATAACATACTTTTGGGGCGCGAGTCCTAGGTTTGCTTTTATGCTGGCCCATATTAATACATTATATAGAAATTGCATTAAACGCGCAAAAAATATTCATAAGAAAGTGAAATCCTTAAAATCACCAGGCGATAAATAATCGGACAATCAAAATGCCTCGACCCCTCGACTATTATCGGGGCAGGCAGGCTCGGCATAAAGGAGAAGGGAAATGCAGAT
>JAPLLA010000059.1:0-35289 GCA_026387795.1 Candidatus Saganbacteria bacterium
AGCTGTCCTGTCCTGAAAAAATGATCCACCTTGGATGGTGAGCTTTTTTGAAAAAGCTGATAAACAATAATACTAATTACTGAACCGATCAAAAGGCCCGCAACCGGAGAAACAATAATAAATGATACTGTTTTTATGATCCCTCCCCACAACAATGATTTTATTCCCCCTTTTACCATTGCCGCACCAATCATCCCCCCAATAAGCGCATGCGAAGAACTGGTAGGAAGACCCAAGTACCAGGCAGTAAAATTCCAACTGCAGGCACCTATTAAAGCACCAAAAACAATCCCTTTATCTATAATAGCTATACTCACAATCCCTGTACCAATTGTATTAGCAACATGCACTCCAAAAAAGAGAAAAGCAATAAAATTAAAAAATGCTGCCCATGCAACAGCCAATTTCGGAGTCAGAACTCTTGTTGCAACAATAGTAGCAACAGAATTCCCTGCTAGCTGAATCGTTAAAACCATTCAGAAAATCAAAAGTAAGTGCCAGTAGAATTAAAAGAACAATAGCTAAGGTCATAGATTAAGTATGTTTTACCAGGATCGTGTCAACTACATGTGCAACATCTTCACAAATATCGAGAACAGTTTCCGCATCTTGATAGATTTCTTTCCACTTAATAACTTCAATGGGATTTGTTTCGGACTCAAAAAGTTCCGCTAAAAGCTCATCCCTCATTGCATCTCCAACATTTTCCAGGCGATTGACCTCAACACATGCTTCAAGTATAGCTTTGGGTTTTTTTACATTACTTAAGCCATTAACTGCCCTGGCTACTGCCTGGACCGACTCTTCAATCACTGCTGCAAATTCCACTAAACCTTTATCAACCTTGGATATTTTATAAATCTTCATATGGCTGGCAATGGCATTGATAATATCAACGATATCATCAATCTGTATAGTCAAATTATGGATATCTTCACGGTCAAAAGGAGCAATAAAACATTTATTGAGCTGGTCAATAATTTTATGTGCTACATCATCTGCTCTGTTTTCAATGTGGTGGATTTTGTCCAGTGAATGGTGATCAACGCTCCCCTTTAAAACCATTTCCTTAAAATAGGCTGCTGCTTCTACCGCACAGTCCACTTGTTCTTTGAAAAGTTCAAAAAAGCTAAAGTCTTTAGGGAAAAGCCTAAAAATCATCGTCAAATCCTTTCTTCCAAAACGCGTTTATTATCGCACATCAAGACCTTTTTGCCAATTGCCATTTGCTAATTGCAATCTATTTTTAATTCGTCCATAATATTTGAATGATTTTCACGGGATTTCTCTGGATCTATCCTGAGAGATCCGAGACAATCAAAATCCAGTGATAAGATCAGGGAAACAGGGATTAAGGAAAAATACAGGTGATGATTAAAATAAAAGAGCCGACAAGCGCATTGCTCCATTTCCTTGGCATAGTTTTTTCTATCGCAGCACTTGTTATATTACTTCTCGCAAGCTTAGATTCTCCATGGAAGGTCATCTCTTCCGCAATTTTCGGCACCACCTTAATTCTGCTCTACACCTTTAGCACCTTGTACCACACCTTTCCTCTGCAGTGGGAAGGGAAAAACCAGCTTTGGAGAAAACTGGACCACATTGCAATCTATCTTTTAATTGCCGGAACCTATACGCCTTTCTGCCTGGTGACGATTAGAGGACCGTGGGGATGGACCTTGTTTGGAATCGCATGGGGACTGGCTTTAATCGGTATTACAATGCAATCCATCTATATCAATGCAAACAGAATCATCACTACCCTAATCTACTTTGGCATGGGATGGATGGTGGTAATTGTAATCCGGCCCTTGTCCGAAGCCCTGCCTTTAAACGCCATTTACCTGCTCATTGCCGCAGGTGCTGTTTATACATTGGGAGGAATAATCTATGCTTTTAAAAAACCAAACCTTGGAAAATACTTTGGGTTTCACGAACTCTGGCATATCTTCGTACTATCAGGATCATTCCTGGATTTTCTGGCAATCTACCTATACGTAATAAAAAGCTAAGCAGCAAGCAGAACAGATGGAAGCTGATACGTAGGATGAATACCGGTACCTATCAACTGTTGCTCAAAATTAGCAATCGGGCCACGAATCTCCCCTCGATCAATTGCTCCAGAAATTCCGCTTTCAACTAATAAGCAATCAAATCCAGCCATCGTAGCTCCGGCAATATCTTCATAGCGGTTATCTCCAACAAAAAGCACTGCAGATTTTGGGATCCCTCTGGCTTCCAATGCAGCTGCCAACATATTAAACATCCCTTGCGCAGGCTTGCCAATGATAACCGGCTCTACTCCAGTATAACCCCTAATAATCATGGCCGTAGATTCTACTCCCACCGAAATCCCGCGCGGCTCCTCGCTAAAATACGGTACCATGCGGTCCGTAGTACTCTGCACTACATGTGCATTACTAGCAATCACCGCATTAACCGCTGCATCCAATCTTTTTTGGTTAAAAAATGTTGGATTTTCTCCAACAATAACCACTGAAGCTTTCCTATAATCTTTCATAATATTTGAATCAGGGATAGTTCTAAGCCCTGCCATTCTCGCATATTTTTTTGTCCCCGCATTTCCCAGGCAAATCGCATAACTTCCTTCCAGCCTATTTTCTGCAACATATAAAGCCAGTACTTGTCCGGAAGTAAAAATTAAATCGAGCGGGATATGGACCCCTTTCCCTTGCCAATTTCTCTGGATCTCTTCCGGCATCTCGGCACTGGCATTAGAAGCTACTGCAATCTGCTTGCCTTGCCGCAAAATCTCTCTTAATGTTAGTTCTACCCCAGGATAAGCTCCCATGCGACCGCGCAAAACACCATAGGAATCAAGAGAAAGGACTTTATACTGGCTGATCAGATCACGCATTGAAACGTCTCGCTTGGTAGGAGGAAGCGGTTTTGGCGGCTTCAATTCCATTGCCGGGAAAAATATGAGCATATAATCTCCTCATATATTTATCGGCAATTATAAAACAAATTTCACTCTAAAAAAATATATTAAATGGACGAATTAGTTCCCTTTACCCTTAGCAACCGCTGCATCAACAATAGAACCTTCAAGCACTGCGCATTTTTCCAGATAATCTTTAAAATTAACGTCGCTTACTGTCCCACCATGCAGCGTATCAGGATCAGCAGTCCAGTCGTAACGCGCATTTTCTCCAATAGAACCCACGCCATCCAGAGTAAAGTTTTTATCCAGGTTTACAGTTACAGTATCTTTGGCAGAAACGTTTCCGTTGCCATCATCATTATATCCTGCGTATATTCTCATCAATTCCATCCCAGAGTCATTGGGCATTTTCATGAGATACATATTATTTTCCCCATTGTGCCCAACCGTAAGATGCACAACAAGCGTGGCATCGGCACCTAGGTCCTGGGTAATCCTTGGATATTTAAAAGAATTCCCCATTTGCGCCATGGCGTTGTTTGCAATCCCCATCCCAAAAGCACCCACTCCTCCCCCAGTAACCTTAAACTCCCGGGCTGGGATCATCGGGATCATCCGGTATTTTACCGTTTGTTTCTTGACAAAATAATAAGTGATAAAATCTTCGGTTTCGTTCCCCGCAAGTTCCTGAAAGTTCTTGTCCGCTTTTACATCGGCATAAGGAACAACGCTATAACCTGCATCCGTCAGTTTTTTCACAAAAACATCGTAAAGATAGTTTGAGCCCTGCGCATAAACCGGATCTTCAAATTGCAAGGACCTGATATAGTCGGTATTATAATCTTCCTCTTCAAACCCGGTTAAATAAGAGACCGTAAATTCCGCTATAGCCACTTTCTTTATTTTCCCCAAAACACCGGGATCCCCGGTCACATACTCATCTGCAATCTGTTTTTGCACTTCTGGCTTCCCAATATCCGCAACATTAAAAACCTGGGCCCCTTCTGCTAAACCCGCAAACATTAAAATTAAACTTACCGCCACTACCACCAGTGCGATTCTCGTTTTCATGAACATCTCCCTCTCTTTCGGAGCAACTATTCAGATATCTCGATAAACCCCACACTAAAGTGTGGGGAATAGCCTATAAGGAGAATAAGTAATTCCCCATACTTCAGTATGGGGATCCCCACCTGAATAGTTAATATTTGCCTTTCGGCTAATATTATACCCCCACAACTCCCCCTTGCAAATTACTTTTCGAATCTATATAATCTTACCTATCTAAACAGAGCTTCGAATTCAGAATAATTTGGACCAAGGAGGAATAAAAAAATGAAAACAGAATACGAAGTTCCCAGCTTAATAACTCTTAGTAAATTACCCGCACCCACTAGCGGGGAAACTTGTAACAGCACAGGTCTTGCTGCTACTGGTCCGCTTTGCAACAACGTTGGGGGTAATGCTACAGGCGATTGCAATGTTACCGGAGGCAAGGCTACAACTTTATGTAATCCTGTCGGTGGATACCACTGATCATAATATTTTTTCACTAATTAAAAGCTAAAAGGAGGATATTCAATGAAAATATTAAAATGGATCCTGATTGTGATCGTGGTTCTGGTTCTTATTCTTGCAGGTTTCCTGGCATATCTCGGAGCATTTAGCTCGGTAAAAGTAGTGGAAAAAGAAATGGGCCCCTACACTGTTGTATATGAGCGTTTCGTAGGGCCATATCAGGAAACAGGCAAGGTATTTGATAAGGTCTATAAATCATTAGCGGCAGACAAAATACAAACCACAGTTGGTATCGGAGTTTATTATGATGATCCTAAAACGACCCCAGCAGACAAGTTCCGCAGTGACTGCGGTTCTGCCATTGCAAATAAAGACCTTGCTAAAGTAAAAGCTTTGAAAAAATACAAGATCATGCCGATCGCAAAAAAACGGTGCTTAGTAGTGGAATTCCCGATGAAAAATATGCTCTCATACATGATCGGGCCTATGAAGGCTTATCCGGAACTTGGTAAATATGCGGCAGTAAATAAGATAAAGGTTTCCCTTGTTTACGAAGTGTATGACATGGCTGCCCATAAAGCTTATTATGTTATGCAGGTTAAGAAATAAGGGTATAATATTAAGAATTAAATCCCTTGTTCTCTAATTTTCTCACTAAATTTGATTGTCACTAACAATCCCAAAGTATTAATCGCTAAATTTTACCCGGATCTACACTAATACCACCAATTATTAAGGTTTATTTTAAGAAGAATGATTCTAAGAAAATAGAAAACTTTGAGTTTACTCTTTTCTTAGAGTGATCCGTGCAGATCTGGGAAGCATTTAGCGATTACTTTTCCGGGAAACTTCGGGACAATCATATTTAGTGATAAAAGTTTCGGGAAACAAGGATTTACTTTTTTTTACACACCTAAAGTTTAGCTAAGTCCTGCAAAATCACCTTAAAAGCATCCGGTGTAACACATACTGAACCGCTGAATGGATACTCCATCGCCATAATAGTAAACAGAATAAGCCCGATCAGCGCTGCTAAAAGCGAAACCATGATCAGTTGAGGGAGAAAATTTTCTGTGCCCAAAAACAGCGGAAAAAGGATTGTAATAATCCCGCCTGCAACCAATACAAACCAAAGGATCGGATGGATCCCAACCCTGGAATCATAAATACGCAGCCTGCGCAATTCGCTCGCTTCGTTCTTTTTCCGCAAAGTCTCCGCAAAAAAGAGCTTCTCCGTATCTGTTTTTGGCTGGTAGCTCCCATAGATCTGCCAAAGATGGTTGGAAAGTTCCTGCACATGCTCGCTTCTCTCCCCTCGGGCCAAAAGAGGCCATTCTTCTTTAATAATTGCATCCACATAACTATCCAAAGTAGAATGCAGCTCCCGCTGGAAAGCAGGAGAAAAAGCAACTGAATCCCTATAGAGCGCTCCCAAGCAATTTGCCTCTCTGGTTACATTGGTATTTGCCTGATCAAAGCTCTGCCAAGTCACAATCACCATAAAAGCAAGAAGAACAGCATAAATCACCCCGATCGTTGAGAAAATAAAACCAGCCACATCATTATGCAGTTTTAAAGTATTGTGCGGAACAAATTTGCGGACCAAGAAAACCCCTGCTATAGAAAGCCCCACAAAACCTAAAATTATCACCATACCAATAACAACTGTCGGCACATTCAATAAGATCGATTGGATTAACGGCATTTTTTATTTCCTCCTTTTATGCTGAGCTCTGTCGAGGGGTTACCACCCGCCGCCGCCACCACCACCGCCTCCTCCACCCCCTCCTCCACTCCCCCCGCCACTCGAAGGGCTACTTCCTAGCGATGAAGACATGTCACCCATCATGGAATTAAAACCACCGGACATTTGATCCACGCTAAAACTTCTACCGGCACCTCCACCACCACTTTCCCCTCCACCAAAGCCAGGAAAAGATTGGGTGGTAAGCGTAGTACCACCATCACCAGTAAAAGTAGAATGGTACCAAACCGGAGCCAAGGCCCCAATCAGAGCAAATTTCTTTACCCAGCCACGGTCCACCCCAAAAGCAATCGCATATGGAAGATATGCTTCAAATTTATCTTGATCTTTATCGTCCAGCCAATCGGACTCCAAATAATGCTTAAAAGCGAGCCATTCTTCTTTTGCCCGGGATCCAGCCAAGGTTTTTCTGGGCATAGCATGAGCAAAGCCTCCTACTACCAAAGCAGCAAGTACCAAACCCTCTCCCACCGGCAAGAAAAATATAGAATTAGAAGAAAGTACAAATCTAAACGCTATCATTACTATCCCAATCACAAACAGAAAAGCTGCAATAATATAGTATTTTGAAGTCACTTTACGCGGATCCTCCTCAAAAAAACCTTGTTTCATTGCTCCGCTGTAAATTGAATCTTTAATTTTATCCACATGCGTATAAAATTTATTTTTTAAGTCCGAAAGCTTAACCGTATCTCCCAGTTTAGGGACCCCAAACAATCCTTTTAAAACTTCCATCTCATATGGGGCAAGACCTTGAGGGATTTTTCTAAGCCAAAACTGAAAATCGCGGGAAGCAAAAATCCAGGTCTTATGGTTTTCTTCTGTAATCTCTATGTAGCCGCGGCGGGAGAGGTCAATGATGGTAGCAATGATTTCTTTCATATCCGCCCGCTCATCGATGAGCGTTCCAGCCAACGCAGGAGCCAGGTCCGTTGGCGGGGCAATAATGTTTTTCTTTACCCCTTTGACCTCATAATCTTTACCCAGCCTAAAATACAACCTAGTCATAACCAACAGCGCTGTTAAAAGAAAAACAAAAGGGATAAAAAGCGCAATCTTCTTTTTAACCGCTTTCTGGACCAAAACATTGCGCGACACCATTCCTGCAGGAAAATCCGCTTTAATCTCAAACACCTGTCCGGGTGCAATGTCCCGGCCTGTAAAAAAGAGAGTCTGGCTATCCAGCATTTTCCAATAAGCACCTGGAGCACCGCAATAAAAAACCACGGAAAGTTTACCCTGTGGAATTGGATCTGGAAAATGAAGTTTTCCAGAAGCATTCTTTACCACCCCATCCCTCTCCTCAAAAAGTGCCTTCCAGTAGAACTGGTCATATCCATCATAAGCTGAAATTAATCCGTGAACCTTATACTTAACAGTAAAAATCTTATGCGTATTATTGTAAGAAGGCTCGTTTGGCCAGCGCGAGCGCCATTTAATTTTTTTTCTTCCGCTATAAAGGTTTTCAACTACAAAACAATATTTATCCAGGCTTCCTTCTTTATAGTGCAGGTCCCCTTCCCAGAGTTCAATGTTAGAGACAGAATCAATCCCGGCCGTCCCAAGCTCGCGGTATCCCCCATTCCAGTCACCATCAAAAACATATTCCTGCTTTTCGGTAATATCTACAGAAGCATCCTTATTGATAAAAGCATCTACATCGATAGATTCCCAGTAGAGGCTCCGAGCATGAGAAACAGAAGGATAAAAAATGAAGCAGCAAAAGATAAAAAAAGAAAGAAACAGCTTTATCCCCATATTGAAATATGGGGAATTTATTACTGAACATTCCCCAGAATTGATTCTGGGGTGCATTCCTACCCAATCAATCAAAAACATGGTTTATATTTGTTTTACTACCACTTTTACAGGAATCAAGGCCGGAGCACTTGCTTTTACATAAACATCTACCCTGGTAGGGTCTGTCGGGTGAGGAAAGACCTTTGTAATTTCTGCCTTGGCAATAGATTCAAACAAAAGGTCAAATTGGGCTGTAACCACTTCCAAGGAAACACCTTCATCAATAACCCCTATTTTTTGAAGTAGAGGGATCAAGCGTTCCTTGCTAATCAAAGGAGAAGATTCTACTTTGTAGTCCCCCCCAGGCAAAGTAAACTTTAATCCTTCCAAAACAATTACCGGCCTATTTATATAATCCGCAGTAATATTATTGTTAATAATAGCTTCGGCCACGGTTTTTCCTGCTTCCTTGTAAGAACTTTGTTCCACAAAAAGACCACCGGGCTGTATCAATTCATAATCGATCTTATCTCCCTTAACATTAACAAGCAGGTAATGATAAAACCCCCCTTTGTCAGGGGTCGTTTGCAGCGGCACCCCTGCTCCACCCAAAGTATAAAAAGGAACATTAAAGGCTTCTTCAGTGCCAAGCTGAAAACTCTCATCTTCCTTATAATAAAGATGTTCGTGGCCGGCAAAAACAGCATTAACCTTGTATCTAGCAAGCATGTCGATTACTTCCTTGCGGTTGGTCTCACTGCTAAAATTTTGCTCTACAATGGAAATGGCCTCAAAAGTGTTTACCGGCACATTGGAAAAAAGCGGTCTGTGCATAAAAACAAAAACCGACCGGCCTCCTTTGGCTTGCTCTAATTGGGCTTCCAGCCATTTTAGCTGGTCAGGCCCAATTTGCCCCTCATAACTGGGAAGTTCTGTATTTAACACAATAAAAGTAGCTCTCTTATAGCCAAAAGAAAAGTAAGGGTCCTTTTGGTTAAAAGTATCGGAAAACAATTTCGACCCGAGTACACCTTGCAGATCATGGTTACCTGGCACACAATAGAGTTTTGGGATCAGGTTTTTTAGATCCTCTTTTACATTGTTATATTCTACTTTCAGCTCTTCATCAGAATCCCCATAACCCCACACCACATCCCCTGTATGCATCACAAAATCCGGGTTGATCAAGCTTGATTCTTCTATGATCCTTTTAAAAATCAGAGGAGTAGATGAGGATGGAAGCGCAACCCTGGAATCACCAAACACTATGAAACGGAAATCTTCGTTTTCAACTGCGAAAGATGCAAACTGGAACAAAAAGACAAAAATCAAAAGAAGAAAAAATATTTTTTTCATGGTCAGTATACCCCCTTATTAGCTCGGCTTCTTTTCTTTTTGCTATTTTAACACACTACACCACAACAAAAAATAGTTTTTACGCTTTTACAAACAAATGCTATAATATGCAGCATGAAAAACAATTCTGCTATCTTTAGATTGCCGCTATTGCTAATGTTCTTACTTTTATTGGCCGCATTTTTAGCTACAGGCTGCGCAATGGTTGGCAAGGCTCCGATAAAAATCAGTTATTATGACCCCGTAGCTATTCCTTCTTCTTACATTGTAACAGGGGAAGGCGAAGTAAAAGAGCTCACATATAAAAATGATAAATACGAAATAAGTCTCGCTTTAATATCGGCAGCGAATATTTTTGCCTCCAACATAGAAATAAAAAACAAGACAAAAAAAGAAATCCTTCCGAACGAATACCTCATTAGACTTTACGATGGCAGGGACCGCATAGAGCTCCCGTCAATTTCCAAGGAAGTGGTTGTAGTTTATCGGGCCAAAGTTTCTGCAGGGCAGGACATCAAAACCGGTAACAGCATCTTGGATTATTCTCTTAATTCTTTTACCGGTATAATGGAAACCGCTGCCACCCCAATCAACAAAAACCAATACAGTAGTTACATCGGGATGGTAATTGACCATTATTTCTCTTATCGGCCAATCTATCCTGGCTTTACACGCAAGGGAATCCTGTGCTTTTTTAATAGGATCATACCCGAATATCCCTTGATCCTGGTTATTAAAATCAAAGAAGACACCTACGAATTCAAATTTTGGCCGGTTGGAATGGCGCCTGAAAATACCGACAGCAATTTCCCAGATTACAATTTCTAAACAAAATCCTCAACATTATCAACAAAAGCAAATAGCGCATCAATTGTTTTTGGCCGCACAACCATTCTTCTGATTTTTGCAGAATTACGGAAATAGCTTAAATACCAAAGCACTACTTTACGCATAAAACCCAACTTACTCCCCAGCTGTCCTTGTCTATATTCTCTTAAATAGACCAAATGCTTTTTTAACCACTTCAACTTATAGTCCAAAGACTGTTCCGGCAAAATTTTACCGCTTTTAAAGTAATGATCGATTTCTTTAAATATCCAGGGCCGACCCAATGCTCCCCTGGCTACAATAATGCCGTCACAACCTGTTTCATCAAACATCCTTTTCGCATCAACAGGTGTAAAGATATTGCCTGAACCAAAAACCGGAATCTTCACACTCTGTTTTATTCTTTTAATTGTTTCATAATCAATTTCTCCTGCATAACCTTGGGACATCGTTCTTCCATGCACAAATAACGCTTTTGCCCCGCTCTTTTGGCATCCTTTGGCAAGCCGTATAATCTCATCTTGGTCACAAATTTCATAGCCAATACGAAGTTTGACCGTAATAGGCAAATTAATCCCTTTTGAGAGTTTTTTTATAATTGCAAATAACCGATCCGGGTCAGTAAGCAAATAAGACCCTGCTTTTTTTGTGACTACTTTTCTCACCGGACAAGCAGCATTGATGTCAATAAAAACAGGAGAAGTATGTTTCAAAAGTTGGTGTGCAGCTTTCAACATAACTTCCGGATCAGAACCTAGAAGCTGCGCAGCAATAGGCTTATCTTTTGGGATAGTCAGGATCATTTCATCTACTGTTTGGCGATACTCGTATGCAAGGGAATTAGAATCGAGCATTTCAAAAAAACAAAATTTCGCACCTGCTTCTCTCGCAATCAAGCGAAAAGAGAGGTCCGTACACCCCGACATCGGGGCCATTAAGATATTTGTAGGCAGCTTTTTATTCCCGATCTTTACCATGAGGTGATTGTAACACAAAATGTATGTTAGAATAAAAACATGCAACCTCATCACAACCATAAAAATACCAGCTGGGATCAAGTGGCAACTTGGTACGACCAGCTGGTTGGAGAGCGCGGTTCAGAATACCATGAAAACGTAATCATCCCAGGCGCGTTACGGATGATTGACGCTAAAAAGGGAGAGAAAATCTTAGACCTGGGTTGCGGACAAGGAATTTTCCCCAGAGAACTGGCCAGCAAAGGAGCAGAAATAACTGGGATCGATAACTCAGGCAAACTAATCAAAGCAGCTAAAGAGCGCTCTAAGAAATTTCCCAACATAAAATACTTTGTCGGTCACGCCGCACACTTGGATGCTTTTTCCGATCAAAGCTTTGATGCGGTCTCTTGTATCATGGCAATCCAAAACATGGAACCACTTGATCGTATTATCAAAGGGATCAGCCGAGTACTAAAAACAAATGGCAGATTCCTTTTGGTAACTGCACATCCTGCGTTTCGCATCCCCCGCCAAAGCGGCTGGGGTTTTGACGAAAAGAGAAAGCTGCAATACCGCAGGGTTGACACTTACATGTCCGAAATGAAAATCCCGATCCAAATGCATCCCGGTTTTGCTCCTGATGTAATTACTTGGACCATTCACCGCCCCCTCTCCTCTTATTTTAAAGAATTAAACGCCAATCATTTGGCAGTTACACAATTTGAGGAGTGGGTTTCGCACCGTGAAAGCCAGCCCGGAGGAAGGTCTAGGACAGAGAATAGATCGAGAAAAGAATTTCCTCTTTTCCTAGGCATGGTTGCAAAAAAAATCATTAACTGCTAAACTGCCGCTCGGTTTCATTTTTTTACAGGAGGCGCAAACATGTCAGCAGAAAGAGGAGAATTCAAAGGCAAGCCGATGTTAATTCTAAAAAGGAGTGAGGACGAAAAATTTCCTTTTTCCTTTGGGATATCCAAAGCAAAAATGATTTTGGATAACCTCGAAGATATTAAAAAGTTTGTAGCAGATTGCGATAACGCTTAATCTTCCCCACCGATAAGTGCTATAATTTCCATATGCCGGAGATAAAAACCGTACCAAATTCGGATATCTTGTATCGGCATTGGTCTGCCAATAATCCTAAAGCAATTTTCCTGGGAGTCCATGGCTTAGGAGCGCATTCGGACCGCTGGAATTTTTTCGGCAACTTCTTCATACAAAAAGAGATTTCTTCTTACGCAATTGAACTAAAAGGTTTTGGTGTTACCAAAGATAGGCCAAGGGGCCATATCGACTCATTCAAAACCTACTACAGGGACCTACTCCTGCTTCTTTATTTTATTAAGAAAGCAAACCCAAATAAAAAAGTCTTTCTGATCGGCGAAAGCTTAGGCGGACTAATCACATTCCTCTTTGCTTTAAAGCATCAAAAACTTGTAAGCGGACTAATACTCATGTCTCCTGCTTTTAAAAATGGGATGACGTTCTCTCTGCTTACACAGCTCGATGCGTTCTCTGCCTTACTTTATAATCCCAAAAAACAGATCGAGATGCCCTTTACTTCTGCCATGTGCACCAGAGACGAACAACAGCAAAACTTTATGGACCAAGACTCCAGGGAACTTAGAACCGCCAGCGCAAAACTGATCTTAAACACCCTGCTCGGCCAAATAGAAGCTGGTTTCAAATTAAAATCGCTACAGCTCCCTACCCTAACCCTTTTATCAGGCAAAGATTATCTGATAGATGCAAAAGAAGGTAAAAAGATGCATCAGAAATTCAAGCATCAGGACAAAGCCTTGATTGAGTACCCAGAGATGCTGCACGCTTTATACATTGACTCAGACAGAGAAAAGGTTTTTCAGGATATTTTGGATTGGACAGAAAGAAGGTTGTAAGAATGGAATACATTCTTGCCATTGACCAAGGGACCACGGGCAGCCGCGCCATTGTTTACGACAAAAAAGGAAAACAGGTCGCCTCTGCTTACGAAGAATTTCCGCAATATTTCCCAAAACCAGGCTGGGTAGAACATAATCCGGAAGAAATCTGGAAGAGTGTAAACAACTCGATCCAAAAAGTATTAAAAAAAGTATCGCCTGCATACATTGCTGCTATTGGCATTACCAACCAAAGAGAAACCACTGTAGTTTGGGACAAGGTTACAGGCAAACCGATCCATAATGCCATTGTTTGGCAATGCAGGCGTACTGCGGATCGTTGTGATCAACTAAAAAAGAAAAAAGGGATGTTAGAGCTCTTCCGTAAAAAAACCGGCTTACCGATCGATGCCTATTTTTCCGGCACAAAGATCGAATGGATCCTAAACAACTCACAACTCACAACCCACAACTCACAACTATTATTTGGAACAACTGATACTTGGATATTATGGAAACTCACTGGAGGCAAATCTCACAAAACAGATTATACCAATGCGTCACGTACCATGCTTTTTAATATTGAAACACTAAAATGGGACGATCAGCTCCTTAAAATCCTAAATATCCCAAAAGGAATGCTTCCAGAGGTACAAGCTTCTGCCAGTCTTTTTGGGACAACAGTTGCGATCGGGAAACTCCCAGCCGGAATCCCAATTTCCGGCATTGCAGGAGACCAGCAAGCCGCACTTTTTGGCCAAGCTTGCTTTGAACCCGGCACCATTAAGAACACTTACGGAACAGGATGTTTCATGCTGCTCAATGCTGGGAAGAAAAGACCTTCTTCCAAGCATGGCTTAATCACAACTTTAGGCTGTAATAAAGAAGGAAAGCCAATCTATGTATTGGAAGGTTCAATCTTTATCGCAGGCGCTGCTCTACATTGGCTGCGCGATGGGCTGCAAATACTTTCCTGCGGCTGCGAGTCAGAAAAAATGGCAACTTCTATTAAAAGCAACGAAGGAGTTTATTTTGTCCCTGCTTTAACAGGGCTCGGCGCACCCTACTGGGATCCTGATGCACGCGGCTTGATTACTGGTATTACCAGAGGAACAAAAAGAGAACATCTGGTACGCGCAGCACTGGAAGCAATGTGTTACAGCACCAAAGATGTTTTGGATGCCATGCAAAAAGACTCGAGGCTTACGATTAAAGAATTGAAAGTTGATGGCGGAGCAGTTGCAAACAATTTACTTCTTCAATTCCAAGCTGATATTTTAAGAGTAAAAGTGATCCGGCCAAAGATTATAGAGTGCACATCTCTTGGTGCGGCATACCTCGCTGGCTTAACAGTTAAATACTGGAAAAACGGAGATGAGATTAAAAAGTTTTGGACAAAGGACCGGGTTTTTATTCCTAAACTAGCAAAGACCAAAGCAGAAACATTTTACCAAGGGTGGCAAAAAGCAGTAAAAAAGGCGCTAAAAAGCAATTAACATCAATGGATAGAACCTGAAGGCTGCAGTTGAAGCATCTCATAAACACTTCGGTTATATTTTCCAAAAGCAATGCTACACCCTGTACTACAAGAAGATTCCAATGGAATTCTAGATTGAATCCTTTCCAAGGTTTTACCAGCTCTATATATTTCCGCTAAAGCCTGGGTATTTGTATCCCCAATAGCCTCACCGCCATCGTAATATGTAAGAGGACAATTATACGCTTTTGCATCAGCTCCAATCGCAATTTCACTTAGCGAAAGGTAACACGGGTAACGCAAAACATCAGGGAAATCTCCCCTCGCAATTAATGGCCATTCTTCAGGATTACAACCAAAAGGTTGAGGTAAAAGCCTATAAAACTCAGTAGTTTCAGGATCCTCCCCAGGAAATCGCCCCCTTATGATCTCTCTTGCTGCAGGAAGAACCACTTCAAAATACTCCCTGACATCGTCAATTTCCATACAAACCCCCGGATGGTTTCTAATCGGAATAGGATGAATACCATTAAAATCCAAATGGTAAAGGAGAAACTTCAGATGTTCTGGCAATAGCCTAAAATTACCCTTATCAATTACACAATTAATATAAAAAGCAAAATCATGGGTTCTTCTTAGTTTACTCAACGCCTCCGCAAAAGTAAGAGCAACTCTTTTTGCCCTACTTCCTCCTTCACGGTCAACAACATCAAAAGAGAGATTAATTTTGCTAACTCCGGCCGAAACAAGGGATTCTGCTCTTTTAGGATCCGTAACACCGTTGGTGACTATTGTTGCTTCTTTTCCTAATGCAACTACAAGCGCTATTGCTTCTTCCAACCAAGGAATAGTAGTACTTTCTCCCCCTGTAAAATGGACCATCTCCACCCCCATTTCTACCGCCTGCCATATTATATCCAACAACTTTTCCTTGGGAATAACTTCGGGCTTGTGCTTTTTAGTTACATCACAGTATCTGCATTTTAAATTACACGCAGTAGTGACATTTACAACCATTCTTCTTAAACTAGAAGACTGTCCACCATATATTAATTGGGCTGCCTCAACTGCCCTTGCCGGCATACCCCTCCAATATCCGGACATTAAGCCTGGATCCATGTTCATAAAAGCTATTCTCCTTTATTGTTTATCGCCTCATAATATTAAAAAAACCATTCTTAGCAAAAATATTTTTATGTTAAGATATCTATTAATAATGTCTAAATATGACGTCCTCATCATCGGCGGCGGGGTTACAGGCACATCCATTGCCAGAGAGCTCTCGCGCTACAAACTAGAAATCGCTATCCTGGAAAAAGAAGAAGAACTCGCTTTCGGAGTTTCAAAATCAAACAGCGGGATCATCCACCCAGGCACTCAAAATCCTCCCTCATCTCTCAAGGGAAAACTTTGCGTACAAGGGAACCTTCTAACTCGCAAGATTGCCAAGGAACTCGGAGTGGATTTTAAAGAAGTCGGGGAATTGATAGTTATTTTTAAAGAAGAAGACATGCCAAGACTCTTGGAGATAAAAAAAGAAGCGGAAGCGTTAGGCATCCCAAAATTAAAGATTGTAGATAAAAAATGGCTGGCCAAACATGAACCAAACTTAAATAAAGACATTATCGCAGCACTCTACGCGCCTTCCGCTGGCATCAAAAAAGAGTTCGGAAACCTGCCCCGATTTCACATCGGGGCGGTTTCCGACAATAAAGATCCAAATCAAATATTTGAATCCCGCTTTGTGATCAATGCCGCGGGATTATATGCAGATGAGATTTCCGCAATGGTTGGGATCAATGATTTTAAAATTACTCCGCGCAAGGGGGAAGAGTATCTTTTGGACAAAAAGCTGGCAAAGCTTACTAATCATTTAATTTTCCCCTTGCCCTCTCCTACTTCTAACGGGATCTTAGTAATTAAAACTTCAGACGGAAATCCAATGATTGGACCTACTGCAGAGGATCAAATAGATAAACAAGATAAGAGCACAACTGAAGCTGGAATGAAGAAGGTTTTGGAAAACGTACAAAGAATCGTTCCAAAGATAAGCAAAGATAACATCATCGCTTATTTCGCAGGACTTAGGCCAGTTTCAGGCAAAGACTTTATCATCCGCCACGAAGATAAGGTTCCTGGATTCATCAGTGTTGCGGGGATCCAATCCCCAGGTCTAACTGCTGCACCTGCTATTGCACTTTTAGTTGTAAAACTATTAAAACAAAATGGATTAGCACTAAAAAAGAAGATTTTGTTTTTCCACAAACACAGAAAACCGACTGTACATCTCTTTGCAATGCCGGTTGAAAAAGCAAAAGCACTGACCAAAAAAGACCCTGCTTACGGAGATATTGTTTGCAGATGCGAAATGGTTTCTGCAAAAGAGATCAGAGATGCAATTAAGCGCGGAGCAAAAACACTGGACGGGATCAAATTCCGCACGCGCTGCCAATCCGGCAGGTGCCACGGAGGATTTTGCACAACCAGAGCCATGAAGATACTGGCGGAGGAGCTTGCAATGCCTTTGACAGAGGTTACAAAGAGAGGAAAAGGATCGGAGATCATTAAAGAAAGCAGAAAGCAGTAAGCGGAAAGCAGTAAGCAGAAGGAAAAATAAGTGATAAAAAGAGAGCTTATAGTAGTTGGCGGAGGACCGGCTGGAATGGCAGCTGCCCTATCCGCATACGAAAACGGAGTAAAAGACATCCTTCTACTGGAGCGCGACCAATTCCTGGGTGGCATACTCAATCAATGCATTCACACAGGCTTTGGACTGCAACATTTTAAAGAAGATCTTACTGGTCCAGAGTTTGCCGATCGATTAATAATCAAGATCAAGGCAATCAAGGCAGACAAGGCAATCGAGGTTAGCTTACAGTCATTTGTAGTTAAACTGACAGATAGAAAGGTCGTCACCTATTTAAAACCAGGCAAGTTTGAAGAAGTGCAAGCCAAAGCCATCATCATGGCAACAGGATGCAGAGAAAGAACCAGAGAAATGATCCCAATCCCAGGAGACCGACCCGCTGGAATCTTCTCTGCCGGCCTTGCACAAAAAATGATAAATATTGAAGGATGGCTTCCAGGAAAAGAAGTCGTAATCATAGGATCAGGAGATATTGGACTCATCATGGCTAGGCGTTTTACCCTTGAAGGCGCAAAAGTTAAGGCAGTAGTAGAAATACAAAAAGAGAGCCGGGGCCTAGTACGCAACATTGTCCAATGCGTCCAGGATTTTGATATTCCCCTCTACTTCCGCCACAAGATTAAAAGAATCATAGGCCATGACCGTGTGGAAAAGGTAGAAGTGGTTGCTGTAGATGAAAACTTAAACGAAAAACCGGAAACTGCTTTTGATATCACTTGCGACACAGTTTTAGTCTCAGTTGGTCTTATCCCAGAGAATGAATTAATAGAGATGGCAGGGGCAGAAATTGAAGACTTAAATACTACTTCTATTCCGGGAATTTTCTCTTGCGGAAATTCTTATAAGGTTTATGACCTGGCGGATTCTGTAACCAGGGATAGTGAAAAAGCAGGAAAACAAGCGGCGGAGTATTTGAAACGGATATAACCCCAGAATAAATTCTGGGGAATATACCCCACATTTTAATGTGGGGTTCTCAAAGGAGATTTGAATGATCGAAACCAGAAAACTAACTTGTATAGACTGCCCAAAAGGCTGCCAGCTTTCTATTGAAACTGATAATGGCAAAGTTATGGGCATCTCTGGAAACCAATGCAAAAAGGGTGAAGAATATGCTAAACAGGAAATCGAAAACCCGATGAGAATACTTACCACAACAGTCATCGCAGAAGGCTTACCGCTTAAGATGATCCCTGTTAGGACCAGCGGTCCGATCCCAAAAGCCAAATTAAAAGAAGCAATAGAAGCAGCCAGAAAAACAAAGATTACAAAGCCTGTCCAAGCAGAAACGATTATTACAAAAAACTTCTTAGATCTAGGCGTAAATCTAATTGCTACACGAGAAATTCTTGCATAACCACCTCATTTGTGCTAAAAATACTGCTTTCCGCCTTGCGGAAAAATGTTTTATACATAATATATAGAAAGGGAGATGTTAAAAAATGAGTGAGTCCAATATCGTGTTACCAGCGCTCCGTGCTATCGAAGTCAATCTTCTCTGGTTCGTTCTCGGTTCCGCAATCATCGCTTTATTATACGGGATGTACCTTGCGTGGAAAGTTTTAAAAGCCCCTCAAGGATCCCAAGCCATGATCGAGGTGGCAAAGGCGATCCAAGAAGGATCTGCCGCATACTTAGCAAGACAATTTAAAGTAATGGGGATTTTTATTGTCCTTATTACCATTGCACTTTATTTTATTTATAAAGCAGTATATGTAAACGACCCTACCCTTGCACTCGGTATTGCAGTTGCATTTTTATTGGGCTCTTGCGCTTCTGCAGGAGCAGGATACGTAGGAATGAGCTTGGCAGTACGCGCCAACGTACGTGTTGCAAACGCAGCCCTGACCAGCTTTAAAAAAGCTTTGGAGCTTGCTTTTGAAGCAGGAACTATTTCCGGAATGTTTACCGTAGGACTAGGTCTTCTTGGCGCAACTATCATTTTTATGCTCTTTAAAGAAAACGCCATGAAGGTTTTGATTGGCTTTGGTTTTGGCGGATGTTTGGTTGCACTCTTTATGCGTATCGGCGGCGGTATTTTTACCAAAGCAGCAGACGTAGGTGCAGACCTGGTAGGTAAAATAGAAAAGAATATCCCTGAAGACGATCCTAGAAACGCAGCAGTTATTGCAGATAACGTTGGAGACAACGTTGGGGACTGTGCAGGAATGGCAGCAGATGTTTTTGAAAGCTATGAAGTCACCTTAGTCGCAGCCATCATCTTGGGTGCCAGCGTACTTATGGATAAACATTTCCTTTTGGTTTATGGTGCAGGCGCTTCTCTCATGGCACTAAAACTGATCATTTATCCTTTGCTGGTACGCGCAGTCGGAGTTTTTGCTTCTATTATTGGAACTTGGGCTGTACGCGTTAAAGAATCAGATAATGTAGTAAATCCCATGAAACCAATTAAAAGAGGTTTTTGGGTTGCAGCCATTGCTTCTATCATAGGATTTGGAGCGGTAAATTTCTTTTATCTTAAAGACCCTGTAACACATCAACCGGATTGGCGTTTTTTCATGGCCACTCTTAGCGGTATTATTCTTGCAGTAGTCATTGAATGGATTACAGACCATTTTACCCACACCGAAAACCGGCCAGTTAAAGAAACTGCCTATGCTTCAAAAACCGGGCCAGCTACTATGCTGCTCACTGGTTTCGGCTTGGCCAAAGAATCTTCGGTTTGGGCAATACTTGCAATTGCTGCCACAATTTTTGCTTCCATGAAGATTTTTGGCGGTGACATTGCTCTGGCTGCTTATGGTGTTGCTTTGGCTGGGTTGGGACTCCTTACCACCACGGGATTCATTCTTGCAGAAGACACTTTTGGTCCTATCTCTGACAATGCCAACGGAATATTTGAAATGTCCGGTGCAAACAAAGGTGCAGGAGCACGCGCGCAAGAAATAATCACCAAGCTTGATGCAGTAGGAAATACTACCAAAGCCTTAACCAAAGGATTTGCAATTGCCACTGCAGTTATCGCAGCTATCGCATTATTCAGATCTTTTATTGCGGAAGCAGGTCTATCCCAAATTGGAATACAGCTTAATGTTCCGGATGTATTCATCGGGCTTTTAATCGGAGGTGCCGTACCTTTTCTCTTCTCTTCAATCTTAATCAATGCAGTCAGCAAAACAGCCTTCTTTGTAGTTGAAGAAGTAAGAAGACAGTTTCGGGAAATCCCCGGGATCATGGAAGGAACCACTAAACCCGAATACTATAAATGCGTTGACATCGTAACCACCAGCGCACAAAAAGAATTAATCGGCCCTGCCCTGATTGCGGTTTGCACACCCATTGCAGTTGGGTTTGGTCTTGGGGCTGCAGCATTGGGAGGCTACTTGGCTGGAGCAATCCTGGTTGGACAGCTCTTGGCAGTAATGCTTTCTAACTCCGGAGCAATTTGGGACAATGCAAAAAAGGTAATTGAAATGGGAGCACACGGCGGCAAAGGAAGCGATGCCCATAAAGCTGCGATTATTGGCGACACAGTTGGGGACCCATTTAAAGACACCGCAGGCCCAGCCATTAACCCTTTGATCAAAGTCATGAACCTGGTTGCAATTTTAATCCTCCCGATGCTTTTAATGGGCTTAAGACTAAGATACTCCATGGGTATTGTAGTAGTATGTGTATCGCTAATCATATTTGCAGTCTGGCTTTCTAAACGGGAAGGATTGCTTAAAGAAGAGTAATCCAGCCTCACCCTGCGCTCTGCTTGTCGAAACGTTATTTTTGGCGTCCCTCTCCATCTGGAGATGGAGAGGGCAAAAATCTAATTACGAAACAATTTACTGTATGTGGGTGAGGTGGGTAGTGGCGGAGGGGGTTGAAAAACATGTCATCTTAAGGTAAAATTACTCGTTCTTTTTGTTGCAAATAGATTAAGCATGAATAATTCATTAGCGCTTCTATCAATAGTATTTGTACCTGTAATCGGGGCATTTTTGCTCCCGCTGGCAGGCTATATCCATAAATACCTGCGCAATGCAGCTGCTTTCATATTGGTATCAGTTTCGCTTTTGCTTTCGATTAAGCTTATCCCCCAAGTCCTAAGCGGCACTATAATAAATGTAAGCCAAGCAATGCCTCTTGGCTTCAACCTAATGCTGGTTTTATTTCTTGGAGCAATGATGGGAATCGTCTTTTCTTCCAACCTAATACTTCTCTATCTGTTCTGGGAAATTACCGGCATTGTAAGCTGGAGGTTGATCGGGTTCTTTAGAGGACAAAAAGATGTTTTAATGGCAGACAAGGCATTCCTCATCACAGTCTTTGGTGCAGTAGTCATGCTCCTTGGTTTTATCAGCTTATACGCACAAACCGGATCTTTTGACCTAGCAGTAATCAAAGAAGTGCTTAAAAACCAACCTTTATCAAATTTAACCGTATTCTTGATCTTAGCCGGAATACTTTCCAAATCAGCAACCTTACCTTTTCACACCTGGCTGCCTGATGCAGGTGTAGCACCCTCTCCTGTTACTGCACTCCTCCACGCTGCGGTACTCGTTAAGATTGGTGTTTACGTTTTCGCAAGACTATTTGTAGCAACCTTTGCCATTGCTCCTGACGCACACACAATCGTTACTATCATTGCACTGGCCAGCACTATTATTTCAGCTGGTGCTGCTTTGATAGAAACCGATCTTAAGAGAATCATCGCCTACTCTACTGTAAGCCAAATCGGGTTTATCTTCCTGGGGCTTGCCAGCGGGAACATGATCGGAATTGTCGGCGGACTCCTATACATATTAATGCACGGCATTGCCAAAGCCGGCCTATTCCTTTGTGCGGGTATTGTGGAACAAAATACGCATACCAAAGATATTACAAAAATGGGCGGCCTCATCCGTACCATGCCGTGGACCGCAGTTTCTTTCCTTTTCTGCTCTTTGTCTGTAATGGGAATCCCTCCTTTCGGCGGATTCTTTAGTAAATACCTGGTATTCATGGGTTCAATCCAAAACAAAGATTTTGTTGTTACCGGATTCTTTTTATTGGGAGCATTCTTAACCATCATCTACCTACTCCGAATTTTTAAACTAATATTTTTAGGGGAAATCCAAATCTTGGCAAAAGAAGGATCAAAGGTTATGGTCTTCTCTGTGGTACTGCTGGCGGTTTTATCTTTAGCCGGCGGTATTTTTATTAATTATCCCGCACAATTTGCAGAAGCAGCAGCGCTGCAAATGCTAGGAACCGTAAAATGAAAACAAACATAAAAGATTCCATTGGGTTGGAAAACCCGAGGCTAAACGCCTCGGTTTCCAAAAAGAATAAACGAGGAAACCGCGACGTTCAGTCGCAGGTTTCCGATAACAGACTTCTGGAGTTCTTACCATGATTTTAAAGCTGCTTATTGCAACAATCTTGTTCCCATTACTCGCAGGACTTTTGGTCCTGGTAGTTCCCAAACAACTTAAATGGGTTAAAGAGGTATTAACGATCCTGGTCACAGGTTTTGGCCTTTGTACCGCAATCGCTCTTTTCAACAAAACATTGATGTTTTCCATACCCTGGGCAGGGTTTGGAATAGACTTTTCGCTTAGACTTTATAATTTCAGCGGTTTTATTTTATTGGCAACTGCTGGTTTTGGCTTTTTAATCGCTCTGTATTGCACCAGTTTCTTAAAAGACAAAGATTATGCAAAGCAGTTTTATCTTTACTATTTAATCTCTTTGGCTTTTACAAACGGGGCAATTTTAGCGGACAATCTGATCTTGTTGTTGTTTTTCTGGGAAGGTCTCTTGGGAAGCATCTTTGGGCTTATCCTTATTGGCGGCAAAGATGCATATAAAACCGCTATCAAAACTTTTATTATCGTAGGGGTTACAGACCTTTGCATGATGATCGGAATGGGAATCACAGGACACCTGGCAGGAACTTTTACCATATCGCAAATAAGCTTGCCGCTGACCCCTCTTGCATCCTTAGCTTTTACATTACTCATGATCGGGGCAATCTCCAAAGCAGGCTCTATGCCTTTTCACAGCTGGATCCCGGACGCTGCAATAGATGCCCCTCTCCCATTTATGGCTTTTCTCCCGGCAGCCCTTGAAAAACTGCTTGGTATTTATTTTCTTGCCAGAATTTCTTTTGATCTCTTCCAATTAACACCGCAGTCGTGGATCAGTCCAATGTTAATGATCATTGGATCGCTCACAATCCTATTTGCGGTAATGATGGCATTAATCCAAAAAGATTATAAGCGGCTCCTCTCCTACCACGCCATCAGCCAAGTTGGCTACATGATACTAGGAATCGGCACGATGGTCCCAGCTGGAATGGTAGGAGGTCTTTTTCATATGATCAACCACGCACTTTATAAGAGCTGCTTATTCCTTACCGGAGGTTCAGTAGAAAAACAAACCGGTAGTACTAACCTGGAAAAACTGGGTGGTTTAGGAGCAAAAATGCCGATTACTTTTATTTGCTTCTTAGTCGCAGCTGCTTCTATCTCCGGCGTCCCTCCCTTTAACGGGTTCTTTTCAAAAGAACTGATTTACGACGGCGCAATGGAGCGAGGCACCATCTTCTACATCGCAGCAGTGCTTGGGTCGTTCTTAACCGCCGCATCGTTTTTAAAACTTGGCCACGCAGCATTTTTGGGGCCCAAAAACATAGAAAACAAAAAAGTTAAAGAATCCCCGCTGCCAATGCTGATCCCTATGATCACCATTGCTTTTATTTGTATCTTGTTTGGAGTATGGAACGCCCTCCCCTTAAACCACCTCATCCAGCCAGTGATTGGCTTAGAACGGCTTGAAGGGCATAATTTTGCAGGATTTCATGTTAGCGGATTTCTCTTTACCATGACCCTAATTGTTTTAGGGCTGGCACTCCTTAATCACCTTTGGGGAGTAAAAAGAACAGGAAGCGGGCTAAAAGCAGCAGATCATATCCACTATGCACCAGGACTGCATTATATGTATGACAAAGCAGAAAAAAGGGTTTTTGACCCTTATAACATTGGCCTTGCAATTGTCACAATAGTGGCTCATCTGGCTTTTGGGATTGACCGTGCGATTGATTGGATCTACGGCACTTTAATAGTAAAAACCGTTTCCCTGTTTACCGGCATAGTAAAAATGCTGCAAGACGGAAACTATGTTACTTATATTGTTTGGTCGCTCACAGGAACAGGAATAATCCTGTTTTTGGTATTGAGGTAAAAAATGGCAGCTTTATTAATATTGGTACCTTTACTCGGATTATTAATTCTAAACTTGCCCGTAAAACAAGTCATGCGCAAGGCTGCGTTTCCGTTTGCATGTCTAATTTTTATTATTCAAATCACAATTGCAGTCCTTGAATCTCCCCATCTTTTCATGATACCAATCAATTTGTTGAATCCGTTTTTCCAGGTAGATTTTTCGCTCGACTACCTGAGTTTTGTCATGCTCCTGTGTATTGGCATTGTTTCGCTCTCAAGTTTAATTGTAGCCAGATACACTATCCATAACGAGGACAAACGCTTTAATTTCTTTAACCTATTGGTACTTGCCTCGATTGGAATGAATGGCATGGTTATGGTAAAAGACATCTTCTCTTTATATGTATTTTTAGAAGCTGCCTCCCTTGCCTCTTTTATTATGATTGCTTTCCATCGCAATAAAGAAGCACTGGAAGGAAGCTTTAAATATTTCATCCTTTCTGCCACTGCAACCTCCCTTATGCTCACTGCCATTGCGCTTCTCTTTTTGGCTTCTGGAGGTACCGGTTTCTCTGAGGTCCATAATGCTTTTGTCCAAAACCCAAAGAGCGTTTTCTTGCTTTTGTCCATGGGGATATTTCTGGCTGGGGCTTTAATTAAATCCGGGGTTTTCCCTTTTCACTGGTGGGTACCGGACGCTTATTCTACGGCACCACACGCTACCTCGATCCTACTGGCAGGAATAGTTACAAAAATTGGAGGAGTATACGTTTTAATGCGCGTTATGCTCTCTGTATTTGGCCCCATACCGCAGGCCAATCACATCCTATTAATATTAGGAATACTCTCTGTAGTAACAGGAGCTTTGGCTGCTCTTGGCCAGACAGATTTTAAGCGGCTGCTCTCCTACTCCAGCATCAGCCAAATAGGATATATTATTTTAGGTCTTGCAAGTGGTTCAACCCTTGGCTTAGTCGGTGCAGTATTCCACTTTTTCAATCACGCCACATTTAAATCGCTCCTTTTCACAAATGCAGCTGCAGTAGAAACCCAAACCGGCATTCGTGATTTGGATCAATTAAGCGGGCTAGCATCTCGCATGCCAATCACAGGAGCAACTTCTGTAATTGGGATGCTCTCCATCACATTGCGCTCTGGCAAGCAAGCCTTTATAGTTATGCGGTGATTGCGATTTTAGCCAGCGTATTAACCCTGGCTTACATGCTCTCTATGCAAAGAAAAGCTTTCTTTGGAAATTTAAAACCGGGACTGGAAGCCGTAAAAGAGGCTCCGCTTGGGATCAGCATAGTCGCAATTAGTTTAGCCGTCATCACAGTTGCCGCCGGGATATTTTTCCCGTTTATATTAAGCGATTTAATATCAAATTTAATGAGGTAAAAAATGCTAAGCACTTTTAATTTAATGCTTTTAATCATTATGGTAATGGCAGCAATCGGAACTGTTATTTCCAGAAGTCTTTTAAAATCCGCTATCAGCTTAGCACTGGTGAGTGCCATACTTGCGGTTTTAATGTTTGAGCTTGCTTCACCATTATCCGGAGTTTTTGAGCTCTCTATTTGTACAGGGCTAATTACTGTAATCTTTTTAAGCACCATCGGCCTCACCTCCCCCAAAGATGCTGGGGAACAAGAAGAACTGACCAAAAAAAGATGGAAACGCTACCGTTATCTTCCTGTCATTGTTACTGCAGTGGCATTACTCTATTTTTGGTTCATAAAAATACCAATGGATTTTACCCTGCCGGCAAAAGAAGCAGCAGGCTCAGATGTGCGCAACGTGCTTTGGAATTTACGCCAAATAGACCTGGTAGGACAAATTACGATTATTTTGACTGGTGCTTTTGGGGTCATTATTCTCTTTAGGGAACTCACCAAACATGAATAACAGCATGTGGACAATGTTTTTAAATTTAAGTTTATTCAGCATATTGCTCGGAGTTTGCGGGCTATATTGCATTCTCGTAACCAGGAACCTTTTCAGGATCCTAATTGGTCTGGAATTAATTACTAAAGGGATCACCTTGCTTTTGATTGCTGCCGGATACATTACCGGGCACACTGCCACTGCCCAAGCATTGGTCATCACCTTAATCGCACTGGAAGTAGTAGTGATAGTGGTCGGCGGAGGAATTATCTTAAGTATCTATTGGAACAATAAATCTATGGACGTAAGAAATTTACGCCACTTGAAAGGTTAATTAAAAATGCAAACGCTGTATAACATAATATTCTTGCCTCCTGTCGCATTTTTTATTGTCATGGCAGCCACACTGCTTTTGGCATGGATACTTTCTCCCTTAGCTTACAAACCAAAGAACCCACCTAAAGACGGGACCAAAGCGTATGCTTGCGGAGAAAATGTCCCCAAGCATAGGATACAAATAAACTATACCCAATTCTTCCCTTTTGCCTTCTTTTTTACCATCCTGCATATGGCAGCTTTAATGGTTACAACCGTACCAACCAGCAATTTGGCAACATTCTTTATTGCTTTCATATACATACTGGGAGCTTTAGTGGGACTTTTGATCTTACTCAACCGAAGGGAAATAGGCCATGGGTCTGATTAAAAAAATCGTAACCTGGGGAAGGACAAAGTCCCCTTGGGTACTGCACTTTAATACCGGCGCTTGTAACGCTTGCGATATTGAAATTATTGCAGCTTTAACACCCAGATACGACCTGGAAAGATTTGGGGTATTATTAAAAGGATCCCCAAGGCATGCGGATGTCCTGCTCTGCTCAGGACCTGTAACCAGACAAATTGGGGATCGCTTAAAAAGGATCTATGACCAAATGCCTGAACCTAAATTTGTAGTCGCTGTAGGCACTTGCGCTTGTTCCGGAGGGGTTTTTAAAGGCTGTTATAATATTGAGTCCGGGATCGATCAAGTATTGCCGGTAGCAGCTTATATCCCTGGTTGTCCGGCCAGCCCCAAGGCCATTATTGATGCTGTAGTTAAATTATTAAAGAGTTTAGAGGAATCGTAAACTAGAGAGATGGAAACCGCAGGTTTAAACCCGCGGTTTCCATAAAGAGGAATAAGATGAGTGATATAGAAAAAACCAAAGAAAACCTAATCCAAAAGTTTCCTGCCTTAGCAGAAAAAACCCAAATTACCAGAGAAACGAGAATATGGACAGAGATTCCTTTTGAACTGTTTCTGCCGGTTTTTAACTATTTGTTAACAGATTTACACTTTAACGTACTCTGCGCCATTACCGGTATGGATGAGGTCACCCAATTCAGCGTCATTTATCATCTTGCAAAAGAAAACCAATTGGTTGTAAGCTTAAAAGTGATCCTTGCAAGCAAGGAAAAACCTTTCATCAATACCATCACAGACACTTTCCCTGCTGCAGATATTTATGAAAGAGAGTTAGTAGACCTGCTAGGAATTCATGTTAACGGATTAAAAGAGGGAAATCGCTATCCCCTACCGGACAATTGGCCCCAAGGAGAATATCCGCTTAGAAAAGGATGGACTGCTGATCGGCTAAAGAAAAAAGAAGGAGGCGCTCCCAATGCCTAAAAAAGTAAGAATCCCGGTTGGCCCCCAACATCCCGCACTTAAAGAACCGGTTAGTTTCAGTTTAGAGCTAAGCGGCGAAAGGATTCTGGAAGCTACCATACGCCTTGGCTATAACCACCGGGGAATAGAAAAAGCCTGTGAAGAACGGAGCTATATCCAAGACCTATACCTGCTGGAAAGAATTTGCGGGATCTGCTCACACTCCCACTCCACTTGTTTTGTACAAGCAGTAGAAGAAATCGCAAAACTGGAAGTCCCAAAACGCGGCCTCTACATCCGCACTCTGATAGCAGAGCTAGAACGGGTGCACAGCCACTTGCTCTGGCTGGGAGTAGCAGGACACGAAATCGGTTTTGATACCTTACTCATGTTTACCTGGAACGACCGGGAAATTGTTATGGATCTGCTTGCGGAAACCACAGGCAACCGGGTTAATTACGGGATCAATTCTATTGGAGGGGTAAGAAGAGACATAACCGACGAGCAAATCAAAAAGATCATGAAAGCCATGGATACGCTTGAAGAACGGACCAAATATTACATTAAGATTGCAACCGAAGAAACAACCATAATACAGCGGCTCTCCGGGGTTGGGGTTTTGTCACACGATGATGCAGTAAAACTGGGAGCAGTGGGTCCTACTGCCAGAGCCTCTAGCGTAGACAGGGACGTAAGAAGAGATGATCCCTATGCAGCCTATGGAGAAATTAAATTTAAAGTCATTACAGACAACCATAACGACGTTTACGGCCGCACTATAGTCAGGGTTTTAGAGCTAATGGAATCTTATAACATCATCCGACAGCTTTTACAAAATATCCCTGCCGGACCGATTGCAGTCAAGGCTCCCAGAAAGATTCCCGCAGGAGAAGCACTCAGCAGATACGAAGCCCCCAGAGGAGAAGATGTTCACTACGTAAAATCCAACGGCACAGAAAACCCGGAAAGGGTAAAAGTAAGGGCCCCCACCCTGGCAAACATACAAGCAGTAGCGCACATGCTTAAGGACCGCTATTTGGCGGACATGCCCATTATTATTGCAGCCATTGATCCGTGCTTTTCCTGTACTGACAGGGCAATAACAGTAAAAGATTTGGGACAAAAGAGCGAAGGCCTCATGCAGTGGGGAGACTTGAGGAAATACAGCATTGAATGGTATAAAGGGAAAGGAATAGATTTTTCTAATCTAAAAAAGATCTAACAAAGCAATTATGGGACAAGCAATTTATAATATTTTAGTTTTCCCTGGATTATTTTTTCTAATCCTCTTCGGCTGGGCAGCGGAATTCATTGACCGTAAAATTTACGCGCGCGGCCAAAAACGAGTGGGACCGCCTTGGTATCAGCCTGTCGCAGATTTCATAAAACTGGCAGCCAAAGAAGATATTGTACCAGAAGAAGCATCTGCCACCAGCTTTAAACTGATGCCGCTTATTGCCATGGCTTCTGCTGTAACTGCTTTCTTTTATATCCCCCTTTGGACAACTGAGGCCCTGTTCTCTTTTTACGGAGACATAATTGTAGTGATGTATCTGCTTACTATCCCTACCCTAACCTTCTTTTTAGGAGGATGGTATTCGCGTTCCCTATATTCAACCATAGGAGCAATGCGTACCTTGACCCAGCTTTTTGCTTATGAAGTCCCTTTATTTGTAGTAATACTTGCTTCCGCTCTTTTGGCTAATACCTGGAGTTTAAGTGAAATCACAAAATTTTATGCCCTGCATCCGCATCTTTGGATCTTTAACTTACTCGGTTTTGGAATTGGCATAATCGCACTATTGGGCAAATTGGAAAAAGGGCCCTTTGACATACCGGAAGCAGAAACAGAAATCGTAGCAGGAAGCTTTACGGAATACGGCGGAAGACTGCTTGCATTTTTTAGGCTTACCCTGGATATAGAGGTTATTGTAGGTGCGAGTTTACTAGCAGCGGTTTTTCTGCCTTTTGGCTTGAATTTAACCCCAGCCATTGGGTTTGTAATTTATATAATAAAAGTCCTGTTCATTGTCATATTGCTTGCTGTTTTAAGAACTATTTTGGCGCGTTTCAGAATTGACCAAATGCTGGATTTTTGCTGGCGCTACCTGGCTCCTTTAGCTTTTATACAGATCCTAATAAATCTATTGGTGAAAGGACTACTACTCCGATGAAAGGTCCGGGCAGAATGCTCCAGTTAATCCTGGAGTCAATCCTTAAAAAACCATCTACGGTTTCTTACCCAAAATTTAAAGAAGCTCCGTTAAAAAGCTTAAGGGGCGCAATAGCTTTTATACCGGAAAACTGCATTGGGTGTAAGATCTGCATGAAAGATTGCCCAGCGGGTGCCATCATCATTACCAAAATAGGGGAAAAAGTGTTCCAGGCAGAAATTGATTTATCTAAATGCATCTATTGCGCACAATGCGTTGATTCCTGCCCCAAAAAAGCACTTGAATACACAACCCAATTCGAACTGGCTGCTTTGGATAAAAACAAACTAAAGGTAACAACCAGTGGAAAACTTCAAACAACAACTCAAAACGAAACTCCAAAAAGCGAGTAAAATAGGCCTCTTGGCAGTCGGTTCAGACCTTCGGGCAGACGACGTAGCAGGACTTTTGGTTGCAGAAGCACTCAAAAAGAGCATAAAAAACCCTCGCAAGTTTAAAACCTTCTTTGGCGCCACTGCCCCTGAAAACGTTACCGGAGAAATAAGAGTATTTAATCCCTCCCACCTAATCATTGTCGATGCAGCGGAAATCAAAGGAAAAGTCGGAACAGTTAAAATTATAGAAGAAGAGGAAATCGGAGGGACCTCATTTTCAACTCATACCCTGCCTACCAAAATTCTGGTAGATTATCTTAGAAAATCCATAGGATGCGAAGTAATTATTATCGGCATCAAGCCCAAATCAACTAAGTTTGGAAAGCCTGTTTCAAGAGAAATTAAAGATGCCGTTAAACGGCTCGCAATTGCAATCAAGGCTGCTTTACCTGTTACGTAACCTCACCCTACGCAATACTTAACGAAACGCTATTCTTAACGTTCCTCTCCATCATTCAATGATGGAGAGGAACAAATAGTAATTACAAAACGATCAACTGTATGTGGGTGAGGTGTAAACAAAATTAGTTTCTACGTTTTTCAGGGATGGATGTTTTAGGTCTTTTTCCGACAAAATCGGTTTTTCGCCTGGCTTAAGCGGCCAGGCAATCCCCACTTCAGGTGCATCCCAAGCTAGGGCTCTTTCGTCTTTTTTAAAATATTCAGCAGTACACTTATACTCCACTTCCGCCACATCACTTAAAGTATAAAAACCATGGGCAAAACCAGGGGGGATATAAGCCATTTTTCTGTTTTCCGCTGATAAAACCTCTGCCACATACTTGCCATACGTTGGGGAACCTTTACGCAGATCCACTCCCACATCAAAAATCTCTCCTACTGTAACCCTAACCAATTTCCCTTGAGCATTGGGGTTAAGCTGATAATGCATTCCTCTTAAAGTTCCCTTTGTAGAACGGCTATAATTATCCTGTACAAATCTTTCCGGAATACCGGAAGCAGCAAATTCGCTATATTTATAGCTCTCCATAAAAAATCCGCGTTGGTCCGGAAAACAATTTGGTTCCACTATAATCACAGCCGGTATTTTTGTTTTATTAAATTTCATAAAAACCTACCTCCCCTAACCAACAAAAATTATTTCCTATTATAGCAGGGATAGTTTTGACATCAAGGAGTACTCCCCTGTATAATAGAAAATAATGATAACCGTACCAACGCAGCATAAAGAGCTCAAGGAATGGATAAAAAAGATGGCGGAAATGTGCTCTCCTTCCCGCATTGTCTGGATTAATGGAACAGAAGAAGAAAAAACCAGGCTGGAAAAAGAAGCCATCTCAACCGGAGAATTAATCGAGCTGAACCAGCAAAAACTGCCGGGATGTTTTTATCATCGCACTGCCGAAAACGATGTTGCACGTACCGAACACCTAACCTACATCTGTTCTAAAAAGCAGGAAAATGCGGGCCCTACCAATAATTGGATGTCACCTGCGGTTGCTTACAAAAAAGCACACGGCATTTTTAAAGGATCAATGAAGGGCCGCACCATGTACGTTATCCCCTTCTCTATGGGGCCGGTAGGCTCCCCTTTTAGTAAAATCGGGGTAGAACTTACAGACAGCATCTATGTGGTTCTTAACATGCGCATTATGACCAGGATTGGAACAGAAGTCCTGGAAAAACTGGGAAAAATAGGGAAGTTTACCAAATGCCTGCATAGCAAAGCAGACCTGGACATCAATAAGAGGTTAATTCTCCACTTTCCGGAAGATAATACAATCTGGAGCGTAGGCTCTGGTTACGGAGGAAACGTACTACTAGGGAAAAAATGTCTGTCTTTAAGAATTGCAAGCTACCTGGCAAAAAAAGAAGGCTGGATGGCAGAACATATGCTTATTATGGGGATTGAGGACCCCAACGGACATATTGAATACATTTCGGCAGCTTTTCCCAGCGCTTGCGGAAAAACCAACTTGGCCATGCTTATCCCTCCGGAAGGATTAAAAGTAAAAGGATACAGGATTTGGACCGTTGGAGACGACATTGCCTGGATGAGGATAGATACAGATGGATCTCTTTGGGCAGTTAACCCGGAAGCGGGTTTATTTGGAGTTGCTCCTGGTACCAATACCAAAACCAATCCCAACGCCATGGCCACTATCCAAAAAAACACTATTTTTACCAATGTTCTCCTTACTCCAGATAAGACTGTTTGGTGGGAAGGTGGAGACGATCCTATTCCAGAAGAAGGAATAGATTGGAAAGGCAATCCATGGAAACCAGGGATAAAAGATAAAGATGGCAAACCTATCCTTGGAGCACATCCAAACGCACGTTTTACTGCTCCTGCCAAACAATGCCCTTCTATCTCAAATCGTTTGGAACACCATCATGGGGTTAAAATTTCCGCGATTGTTTTTGGCGGCAAACGTACCCGCCTTGCCCCGCTAGTGTACCAATCCTTTAACTGGCAGCATGGGGTTTACGTTGGAGCAACCATGGCATCAGAGCGCACCGCAGCACAGGTTGGTAAACAAGGAGAAGTAAGGCGCGATCCTATGGCCATGCTCCCGTTCTGCGGGTACCACATGGGAGAATATTTTAAACATCTAGGTAAAAAAATGAAAAATCCTCCCAAAATTTTCCACGTCAATTGGTTTCGGCTGGATGAACAAGGAAAATTTCTTTGGCCGGGATTTGGGGAAAATTTAAGGGTTTTGGAATGGATCATTGCCCGCTGCAACAATAAAATTGACGCAGTAGAAACTGCGATTGGCTATACGCCAAAACCAGAAGATATTGATATGACCGGGCTAGATTTGCCAGCAGAAAACATGAAGAAACTGCTGGAAATCAAACGTGATGATTGGAAAGAAGAAATCAAAGACCATTGGGATTTTTTCTATACTTTTGGCACAAAGCTGCCAAAAGAAATATTGGAAGAATACGAAGCACTCAAACAACGATTAAGCTAAATTGCCAGGGAAAGTTGTTCAACCAAGAATAAATCCTTAATGTCCCCTTGTTTCTTGCCATTCACCAATATAAACGGTGCACTTTTTTTAGGATTAACCCCAAGCTTTCTTAATTCGTCAATACCAGTAAAGCGGCCTTTTGTCCTTAATTGATAGATCCTATCTGCAATAGTTTTACCAATTCCTGGAATCCTCAAAAGATCAAAATAAGAAGCAGTATTCACTTCTACTGGAAAGCGATGCATATTATGCAAAGCATAGTTTAACTTGGGATCAACTCCCGTAGGAAGCCTGCCATCGCTACCAAAATAGATGTCAGAAAGCGTAAATCCATATAAGCGCTGCAAAAACTCTACCTGATATAAGCGGTGTTCCCGTTTTTCAAGCTCCATAAAGTTTTGTTGTTTATGACATCCCTCAACCGGCCTAAAAGCGCTAAAATAGGTCCGCTCCATCCCTTTGGTTTTCCTTAACCAAAACATGGTTTTTACAATGTCCTGGTCATCTTCCCCAGCTGCACCTACAATAAATTGGGTAGTTTGGGAAAAATGCTCCCCTCGCCTTTGCCCCTCCTGATTTACCACATCCATGGTATGAATAATCCCTTGCATAAAATCTTTGGTAGAAGAGAGCCTCTTGAGTCGATCGGCAGTAGGCGCTTCTATATTCACAGAAACTCGAGTAGCAAGCCTAACTGCTCGCTGAATTACAGAGTCGCTGCTTCCGGGAAGAATCTTTAAGTGTAAAAATCCTCTGAAATGGTGTTTGAAACGGAGTAGTTCTGCGGTCCGGATCATTTCCTGCATAGTCTGGTCCGCACTTTTCTCTACCCCAGAACTTAAAAACAACCCTTCTACAAATTCTTTTTGGTAAATTTGCATAAAAACAGAGGCTAGTTCTTCTGGATTAAATTTAACGCGTGGGAAATCGTGGTTTATCCGGTTAGTACAATAAACACAATCGTTTTTGCATCTATTGGTAAAAAGAGTCTTTAAAATAGGGATAACATTACCTTTAGACCCTGATGCGTAATAAACCCCTGGCACACGAGGAACTTGCCGCTGGCTACCACCGCAGCACGAAATGTCATATTTAGCAGAAGCGCCTAATATTTCGAGTTTTTCTTCCGGCGTCATTACTCTATTTTACGGAATAGTCCAACTACCTTCCCTTGAATAGCAATATCCTTAACATAGATAGGATTCATTTCTGAGTTTGCGGGTTGAAGGCGAATGCGATCTTTTTCGCGATAAAACCGTTTTAAAGTCGCTTGCTCCCTCTCTATTAAAGCCACCACCACTTCCCCATTATTTGCAGTATCCGCTTTTTCTACAATAATAAAATCCCCGTTTAAAATGTGGTCTTCGATCATGCTGTTCCCTTTTACTTTGAGCACAAAGCAAGGCTTGCGCGTTACTAATTGTCGGGGAACTTCCACTGTTTCTGTATCTTCACACACCTCTATCGGCGCTCCTGCTGCAATAATGCCAAGTAGAGGCAATGAGATTAAATTGCCAACTTCAGCCGGAACATCAAACGAAACCAACTTAATTGCCCTAGGCTGGTTAGCTAAACGCTTAATGTATCCCTTTTCCTCCAAATGCTTAAGATAGTCCTGGATGGTACCATAGGACTTAAACTTAAACTTCTTCCTGATTTCTTCAAAAGTAGGCGCATACCCGTTATCCTCCAAACAGCGGCCAATGTAGTCCAATATCTCCTTTTGTTTCTTCGTTAAATACTTAAACATGTTTGCCTCCTTGCAAGCCGTAAATAAACCGTAAATGCATTATACCCACCCCTCTCCTGCTTGTCAACATACATTATATATAAGAGATCTAAGCCTCTTAAAATGCTTCAAATTTGAGGCTAAAAAGATCGAAATACCCCTTGTATTTTTGCTCGTTTTTCAATAAACTTGATAAATCATTATGGATCAGGAAACCAAAGTAAGAATAGCTGCTCTTTTAGATATAGA
>JAPLLA010000059.1:35341-56880 GCA_026387795.1 Candidatus Saganbacteria bacterium
GGTTGCAGAAGAAAAACTAAAAAACCAGGAAAACAAATCTATTGCCTACTTCTCCATGGAGTTTGGGCTTGCCCCCAGCATCTACCACACCTTCCAAAGCAAAACTCCTATCCACGAAATGAACTTTATACGCACCCACGAAGTCTTTTCAAACCAAAGAGCCATGGACTATTTCCATCGCATACACAAGAACGTGATTCTAGACTTGCCTATCTATAGCGGCGGTCTTGGGGTTTTGGCTGGAGATGCGCTTAAATCTGCTGCAGACTTAAACCTGTCACTAGCAGGCATTGGGATCATGTGGAACAAAGGATACTTTAAGCAGAGCTTTTGGTTTAAATACGGGCAAATACCGGATGAATTAAGTTGGGATCCTTTTTCTTATCCCGGCCTGATACTTACAAATAAAAAATTTAAAATGCGGATCGGAAAAGATGAAATGTCCCTTAGGATTTGGAAATACTATGTTTTTAGCCAAGATCTAAAAAGCGTTATTCCGCTGGTTTTAATTGATTCCAATTGTGCTGAAAATGCGGAATACCAGCGCAAGATTACAAACATGCTCTACCAAAGCGACAACATCTGGTGGAAACTGGTACAAAGAAGCATTCTAGGCATAGGCGGGATCAAAGCTATTGATGCTTTAGGCTATAAAATAAACCTCTATCACTTAAATGAAGGCCACGCTGCACTTGCTTTCTTAGAAAGACCTCAAGGCCACTTTGCCTATACTTGCCACACCCCGGTTGCTGCCGGACATGACCGTTTTTCCATATCCGATCTTTCAAACGTTTTAAACCAAAAAGAAATTGAAATACTAAAAAAATACGGGACAGATAAAGACCACAAAGATATTGTTAACTTCACGCAACTGGCATTAAACACCACTGCCCATGTCAATGCTGTAGCCAAAAAGCACCAGGAAATCACCCGGCTGCAATTTCCCGCTTACAAAGACAGAATAGACAATGTTACCAATGGAATCCATACCCATACCTGGGTTTCAAAACCCTTTAGCGAACTTTTTGATAAATACCAGGAAAAAATCGGGAATTGGAGAGAAAACCCAAAAAATCTGGCAAAAACAATCGAATTAAAAGATGATCCCGATTTTAGACGCGACATCTGGCTGGCCCACCAAGAAAACAAAAAACAACTCGTGGAAACCCTTAAATTCTGGAACATACGGGAAAGAGTTTTTACAATCTCCTGGGCGCGTCGCATTGCCCCTTATAAACGGCCCAGCTTGATACTGCAAAATCCAAATATGCTCATCAACATTGCCCGAGAAGTCGGCCCTATCCAAATCATTCTTGCAGGCAAAGCACACCCTGCAGACAGCCACGGTTTTGCAAACGTAAACGAAATGCTTAACAAAATAGCATCCCTCGAAGGAGACAAAGACCTGATCAAAATCATATTTCTTGAAAACTACGACACCTATTTCGCCAAGTTTTTAACCAGCAGCGTAGATGCCTGGTTAAACAACCCCCTGCCACCTTTTGAGGCTTCCGGAACCAGCGGCATGAAAGCAATTTTAAACGGAGTTCTCCAAATCAGCACCCTGGACGGATGGATTGTAGAAGCAGCAGACAAAGGGATTGGGTATATTTTTGGCTATGTGCCTAAAGAAGGAGAAATTGGGAGTGAACAAAACTTAAAACTAAAAGAAGATTCGGAGGCGCTCTACTCCACCTTGCGCAGCACCATTACCACCTACTACCAAACCGTAAATCACGGCAAAAACTGCTACTCTTCAAAATGGATAGACATGATGATAAATTGTGTAGCAGCCAGCGGATACTTTAATACGCACCGAATGATTGAAGAATACCACCAAAAAATCTGGGAGAACCTTTAAGATTTACCTAAAGGAAGCCTGACAATAAACTCCGATCCGGTCCCCACACCCAAAGAAACCACTTTAATACTGCCCCCAAACAAAGTAACAATCTCTCTGCAAATCGCCAATCCCAATCCATTGCCCTTGACCGTAGGCTTTGCACCATGCGCCTTATAAAACTTATGGAAGATCTTGTCTAAATCTTCGGAAAGAATCCCCACCCCGGTATCTTTTACACTTAACTGCAGCATATTTTCTTCTTTAACTGCCTTAATAATAAGGTCCCCTTCCGTATTATTATATTTAACCGCATTACCAATCAGGTTAGAAAACAAACGATACAATAATTCCGGATCAGCCTGAATCTCTCCTACGGCACTATCTATATTTACCATAACCCTGAGTTTTTGTTCGTCAATACCAGCTTTTTTGGCTTCTAAAACCTCGTCAATTAAGCTCTTGATATTTATTGATTTTTTGTGCAACTCAACCTGTCCCGCTTCCAGCATAGAAACATCCAATAAATTGTCCACTAACTTCATCAACATCCGGCCCTGGGAATATGCTAATTCCAAATATTTTCTCACCTGAGGAAGCAATTCCCCCATTTTATTATCTAAGATAAGCTTTAGAAATCCGCTGATAGAATTAATGGGGTCACGCATTTCATGGGAAACAATGTCCACCATTTCCGCCCTGGCTTCGGAAAGCTGCCTTTCAAGCATCAGCTTGGATTCTTCTTCCTCGAGTAATTCCTTGGAAAAACCGGACAAATAAGCCACAAAGAAAAGGAAAAGCCCGCTCCCCAGCCAAATCGCCAGATAGCGCAAGCTGACAAGTTCCATCTCGGTAATTTTAAGACGGGGCAACATCCCAATATAGTTAAAATACAATACCAAACCCAGTGCCAGCGAAGACAAAAACGCCACGTTATAGCAATCCTTTTTTCGCAGCAATATACCCGCATAAATAATCACCAAATAATAAGCTGCACTAAACAGAAAAAAGTCTGTCGGCCCCAAAATCAATATAACAATGGATATGACCAGGATATCCAGCAAGATATGTAAATACAAGTATTTTTGGAGTGTCCGGACTTTATGGAAACGGTCTACTATAAAGCGGTAAGGTTGGTTGATAACACCCTCAAAAAGACAAACCAGGCTAAAAGCAAAGATATTGAAGCTAAAAAAGCCAAACCTCCAAATTACAAAATATAAGCTGAAAACAAAAAGGCTTGCTAAAAAGCGGACCCAAAACTGCTTTACGAGCTTGTCTTTTAAATTTTTCAACCTTTCATTTTCCATAAAAACTCCTTAATCTAAAACCTGCCCTAAAAGTTTCTTTACCCGTACAAGATAATCGTCCGGATCAAAAGGTTTGCGAATGTAGTCATTGGCCCCCAAATCCATGCCCATTTGCTCATCTTCCTTGCGATATTTTGAAGTAACAAATACCACCGGGATATTCTTGGTTTTAATGCTGTGCTTCAGCAGTTGGCAGATTTGGAAACCATCCAGGCCCGGCAAGATAACATCCAGGACCACCAGGTCCGGATGCGCCTCATCTACTTTTTTCAATGCGTCGTTGCCATCTGCAGCTGTAACCACCTGCAAGCCATCATGCTCTAGAATGAATTTTTGCAATTCTGAACTTACTCGATCATCCTCAACCACCAGAACTAAAGACATATCTTCTTTTCCCTTCTTTTACTTGAACAATTCTATAGGGCCATAGTGCTGCTGCCTTTTTTCTTCCAGTTTTCTAATCTCCTCATCTTTTTGCACTGCTACAGCAGGAGTATAAATATGCGGAGTAATCAAAACCAAAATCTCTCTCTCCTCATTAGTGATGGTTGTCTTTTTAAAAGCAACACCCAAAAATGGAATCTCGCTTAGAAACGGGACACCTGTTTCCGACTTTACGGCAATGTTGTTTACCAATCCGCCGATTACAATCGTCTGGCCATCTTTAACTACTAAAGTAGTGGTGGTTTCCGTAGATTTTTTTTGCGGCAACTCGTTAACTACGGAACCAGTACTGATTTCAGGATGGATAGTCATGAGGATATTACCATCACTTTTTACACTGGGGGTAAAGCTCAGTTTTGTTCCCACATCCATAAATTCAATACTTTCTACCATTGCGGTTTGGGTCACGGTCTTAATTTTATACCCCAACCTCGCCCCAGTAATAATTTCTGCTTTCTCACCACTGATGGCTAAAACCTTGTGGCTGGAGAGCAAATTATATCCTCCGGCTGTTCTTAAAGCAGAAAGTACTGCATCTGCATTGGTTTCCACTACACTAAAAAAGAGCCCCTGCGCTCCAGATGCATACTGGCTATCCGCCAAACCAAGCGTTTTTAACGTTTGGCTGCCGCTCTGGTTCTGCAGGTTCAGGTTTACACCCAAAGTATTTGAATCGTTTTTCTTAACCTCAATAATCTTAGCCTCAACAATCACTGCTTTGGGAGGAAGATCAACATTAGCAATAAAAACTTCTGCTTCTCTTATATCAGAAAGCGGACCTTCTACAATCAAGGTTTTAGAATCCTTGGTGGTCACCACTTTTGAAGCAGAAGAAAGGAGTTTAACCACTGATTTTTCTAACTCTTCCGGTTTCACATAATTTACGGGAAAGCTGCGCATAAATATATTGTCATCCAATTTATACATTTGCGGCGGGTTATTGGAGTTGATCATTATGACATTATCCTTCTGCTTCATTTCTAATCCATTGAGTTGGGCAATATATTGCAGTGCTTCTTCCGGGGTCATGTTTTTTAGAGAGACGCTTAGCCTACCCATGACCCCCTTACCCACAATAACACTCTTACCCATTTCCTTAGCAATCAAAGTTACCGCATCGCTGATTTCCACATCTTTCAAGTCTAACGAAATGGTTTTTTCCTTTGCCATGACCGGTACTGCCAGCATCAAAATAATTAATACCAAAACCAACAGATTTTTAATATTCATATTTACCTCCTAAAAAAAGATCGTAATGTTCTCCGCCTTTTGTTAAAACCACTTTCCCTACCTCAATCGTCTTTACCTTATACCCTTCAATCACTTGTCCTTCTTCCACAAACTTATCATTGATAATTGCCTTATTAACATCTCCAAGCATTACTCCTTGTAAGCTAAGAGGAAGCTCTCCCCTGCCCCCCGCCACCTCTCCCGATGTTGTCGTTTCCACCCTTACCAAAGGAGCCTCAAAAAACGGGTTAAAAGTAAAAGTTGGGAATTTTATGTCGGCAATGCGTGACCCACCAGGCAACAGGAAGATCGAAATTTCCAGCTGCGCAGTTAAAAAACCTTCTTTTTGCGTTTTTGCCACTGTCATAGTATCAATCCTAAGTTGGGTTTTAATTTCTTTTAATTTACTCAAAAAACCCAAGAAATTCTTGTAATCCGAAACAAAACCTATTTTTATGGGAAAACGCCTATATTCCTTTTCAGCAACAATCGCCTGCGGTTCAAAGTAATTTAAATCCACCGTTAAACCTTTGAGCATATTTTTAATAAACCCACCTGTAACAAATGGGACTTCCCCTTCTGTAGAAAGAGAAAGCGTCACGCCTTTCTCCTTAATATAAGCCACTCCACCCCTTAATTCCTGTTCCAAAGGAGCTTTTGCTCCCAATTCCTTGTCAATTTCGTAAATAGCACGCTTATTGTCTCCAATTTGGTGCAATTTTGGAGAAAAGTAAATTAAGTAAACCCCACCAAATACCATTAACATGATAATTAATAGTGGTATAAATTTTTTAAGCCCTTTTAGCATATTAATCTTCCCGCCTAAAAGTAATGACAAAGTTCATCTTTCCTTTAGCTTCATCTTTGCGCGCACCAGACAGAAATGCTGTCTTAAAACTTTGGGATTTTTCTATAGCAATTAATAGGTCGGCAACGCCGTTCATGTTGTCCGCTTCGCCCATTAAATAAATCTCCCCTTTGGAATTGTCATAATTAATATTCACGACCGAAACCCCGGAAGGGAGCACTGCAGTCAAATCGTCAAAAAACTGCCTTAAATCATAAAACTGTTGCATAACAGTTTGTATGACTTGTTTTTCTTTCTCATAAAGCCTGACTTGCTCCACTTCTTTTTGCTTATCCTGCAAAATAAGTTTGGTTTTGGCTGCCTCAAAAGAAAGATATGCATTGCAATAAAACAAGACCGTTAAAAAGATAAGTAAAATTGCCAGAGAAAACCAGTTTTTTCTTACAAACACCAAGGTGGGAGACTTTTCGCGGACAGTCAAAAGGCTCAAAGATTTGTTTCCCGCAAAAAACATCCCTTGAAGAGGTAAAACCTCTGCTTCCAAATTGAGCTTTTGGGAAAAGAGCTGCGGCAAATAGCTGACTTGAGCCCCTTTACCAACTAGATAAATCTTGCTCACCGTACCAAACTGGAACTCTTCCTTAAAATAATTGAGGATCAGCTCCATCTCCCTTAAAAACCTAAGGAGTACTGGCCGGAGTATTTCAAAAACCCCAGGGGACACCACCCCATCTGCCCCTTCCCTTAGATAAAGACCATTTTGAAAAATAAATTTTTCTGCTTCTGCCTCTTTAAAATTATAGGTCTCGTTTCCAACTTCTACTTGTCCAACCAGCGGATTTTTAAAAGAATGCAGTCCAATGTTTACCTGCCTAGTAAAGATCAACTTCCCATCCTGCAAGAAAATTAATTCCCCATCCAGATCTTCCCATCTAAAGAAGCAAACCAGATCTGTTTTGGAGATTTGGGAATGTTTGTAAGCTTCCAAGCATGAAAATGCCCCGGGCGTTAAATTGCTGGCACGCAGTTGAGCTCTCTTTAAAATTGCAGTATAAAAACCTAATACCCGCTTAGGAACTGCTACTAAAGTGGCCTTGAGCTGCCCTTTCATCTTTATCGGGTCAACTAAGCGTAGGAGATATTCTTCGGGAGGAAGGGTTAAATATTTTTGTGCCACTTGTGCCAAAGGTATTTCTTCTATAGAACGGGTCACAAAAGGGGTTGTGATTTGCCGAATAATTACTCCGTTATCCCAAAAAACAACCTGTAAATTCCCATTCCCTCCCCCCATTTGCAAAACCAGTTCTTTAAGTTTTGCACCAATTTCTTCTGGGGTTGGATCTTTAGAGGAAATAACCGCTTCTTTACAATCAACAACCTTAGAACCTTGTGGAGAAGTTTCCAGTTTTGTAACCCTAACTAAATTTTTAGAAAGCTCTATGGCTAACATAAATTAAATCCAAAACCCCAAATCCAAAATCTAAAATCTAAAATCCCAAATCCTAACAGGTATAAGGTTATCATTTATTTCGCTTATTAGCTTTATGCTGTGGCAATTTCTTTTGGTTGAATTTTTCCGGTTCAGCACGAACTTTTGCTTCCATTGCAGAATGAGAAATTTTACCAGCATCAATCAAGATTTTCTTTTCGTTTAAATGCAGAAACTGATCAAGTTTAATTATCCAGTCCTTCATATACATTACCCGCTTCTCCACTGCCTGCAACTCCGCGAAAGACAAAAACTGCTCCACTAAAAGCATAAGACGCCGAAGCTCCAGTTCTTCCAGGTAATTCTTGGCGATTTGTGCCTGTTGGCGGGTGATTATTTTCCCCTCCCAATTGGTAAGTCCCATATTTTGCTTGTTCGCATCTATTCGAGAAGAAATCAGTTCTGCCGCGGTAAAACCAGTAATGGCATAATGAAACTTATTTTGGACAACTGCGAAAAATTGCTGGGCGTAATCGGCTTTGGATTCATAATCGACGCTTGTAGCAAATATGTCCGTTACCTTAAGATAAAAATTGCGTTCCGATGTCCTGATTTTGCGGACGCGCTCAACCAGTTCGTCAAAATAGCTCTTTTTGACGCCGCCGTTTGCCAGGCGGTTATCGTCCATTACAAAGCCTTTGACAATGTATTCGCGCAATTTTTGAGTGGCCCAGATCCGGAATCTTGTACCAATATGCGAAGAAACCCGATAACCGACAGAAATAATCGCATCCAGGTTGTAATGTTTAACTTTATATTTTTTACCGTCAGTGGCAGTTACCGAGTATTCCTCGGCAACTGATTCTTCGCTTAACTCTCCTTCTTTAAATATGTTTTTAAGGTGGAGCCCAATATTATCGGTGCTGCATTGGAACAGTTCGGCCATATGTTTTTGGGAAAGCCAGACCGTATCATGATCCATTCGAACATCCAGCCTGGTTTGCCCGTCTTCTGAAGTATAAATAATAATACCATTATTTTTGTTCATTGTTTGGATTTTGCCTGCCCGCCGAAGCCTTGGCGAAGGCGGGGATTTTTGATTTTGGATTTTATTACATTATACTGATTTTTAGAGCTCTTTCCAAGTATGCGGAACAATATTTAAGCCTCCTGCGCTCATCCCCGGTATAAAAGAAGGAATATAGGCAGGATCATAGGTAATACTGATCGCACCGTTATAAGTATGAGCAGCAGGATTCACAACTGAACCATGGATGCTCACTGCTCCCAGCAAATCTATACCTACGTTCCATGAATAAAGTATCCCATAGATAGACGCTGCACCATTAATCTTTACATAAGAAGAAAGAATGGTGCCATAAACAGTACAAGCCCCAGAAATGGTAACATTGTTACCTCCATATAAAACACAAGACTGAGTTATGCTAAGGGAACCGGACATATTTACTTCTTTGCTTGCATAGATGCTGATCGGTCCGCTCAAAGCTCCAGAAACAGTAACCTTGCCACTGGAAACAATCGTCCCTCCTCCCCCCGTTAGAGCACCACTAATATTTACATCCCCGTCCACATAAATCGTCTGTCCGGTAAAATTATAATTAGTAAAATTTTGGCTGCCATGCAATACTGCCGGATCAGAAGATTTGGTAATTGCAATCATGCTGGTATAAGGGGTAGTATCCAAAACAGGCATAGTAGGAGGAGGATTCGGTGACCCCCCATTAGTATAGGAACCACTACCAGAAACAGAGTAGCCCGGACTATAGTAAACTTGGCCACCATTTACTACAGAAGGGATATTTACTTTAACATTCCCATTAGCAAAAACACTCCCATGAACACTAGTTGCACTTTTAAGTGTTAAAGCCCCATTATTAAAAATAGCATAATCAAAAGCAGGAGGAAGGCCACTGGACTGCAGGGTCATCTGAACTTTGCGGGTACTGTTTCCAACTGTTCCTTCGGAAGTAATAACAATCATGTTACCAGGGGCACTCTGAACTTGCATTCGATATGACCCATTACCATATGCTTCTATAAGACTGGTAGTCCGCCACCCTGTCTCTTTTCCTCCCAAGGTTTCCGGAGTATTCAAATACCAAATTGCTTTTTGGAGCCCGGCTTCTGCTGTATAAAAAGCAGCAAAAGTATCGCTCCTGGCACCTGCACCACGCAAAGATCCAGTAATCAAATAACCATAAGCAAGCACTATGCCCAAAAAACCAATTAAAAACACAAATACCAAGATAATATTCCCTTTTTTAGAACGTCTCATAAATTTCTTGGTCCTCCTCCTGATTCAAAAGTAGTAATCACATTATCCGCGTCTTTTAATACCATGTAAACAGAAACAAATTTGGCATTCGTCGGGTTATCATAAGAAAAGCTGAAATCTTCTACCCCGCTCAACAAGCTAACCGTGTTTCCCGCCGTTGTTTTGTTTAATATTTTAGCATCATCGTCCCAAGAATAAAGAATAGTGCTGCCGTTACTGATAAAACATAAATTGGAAGAAGTGGTGGTAACAAAAGAAGTGGCATGCCGAAGATCCATAATCATCCCGTCTAAAACGCTCTCGCCGTTTACAAAAAGAGCAGTGCGGTTGTCTTGGGCATAAAACAGTTGCAGCCCTTGGACCAGTGCCATGGAAACCAGGGCTGCTGCCAAAACAATAAACAGCATCCCAATCATTAGCTCGAGCAATGTAAAACCCTTATTTTTCTTAATCTTAATCATAATTAGTAAGAAGTGTCCTTAAAGTAACTGCTAGGTTGTCTTTTTTTACTGTCACCGTAACATCTACACGATTAACCACAGAAGGATCCACGCTTACTATGGAAGTATAGCCAGGAAAACCTGCTACTGCAGTTTCTGCTTCATTGGTAATGTTATCAAAGGGAGTAGCTTTAATGGCTTCTATTTTGTCTCTCGCTAGATCAGCCGAGAGGTAAAATCTCTCCACTTCTTTCTCTCCAACTGTTAACTGGGACAATGCGTTCATGAGGGGAAAAAAACCAAGGGACAGGAGGGCAATGATGATAATAACTTCCAGAAGACTAAAGCCTCTTAACCTTTGCACCTTTCCCCTCCTTTATTAATTCTCTTTAATAACCAATAACCAAGATACAATAACCAAATAAATCCCAATAATCAATAACCAATGACCCAATAAAATAAGTTTGATTATTGGATATTGAAACTTGGTTATTGTCTGGTAATTGGTGTTTGGTTATTGGTTATTCATCAAAAAGGGGACACCTTGTTAAAAACGATGTCCCCTTTTGCCTATTCAATATCTACTATACCTATTAGTTTCCTGTATTGGTTGCGTATACTGTCGCGGTTCCTTCAACTGATCCTGTGGCATAAACCGCTTTTGTCGTCCCAGTTGGATAAGCAGAGTAAATAACATAATATTTACCTGCTGTCGCATATCCATAGTCTGATGTGGAAGTCGCTCCAAAAGGATCATATAACTCATTCTCTACGATCTTTGGAGTTGCACCGGTTAATGCTGTCTCCCAATTTGCACCTGTTCCTGGATAAACACCTGCATTATTTAATGCATATGACTCCACTGCTGTCTTTAAAGTTTTCAATTCTGCTTGTGCTCTTGCTTTATTAGCTTGATCCTGCATCCCTCTAAAGCCTGGGATCGCGATCGCTACCAGGATAGCAATAACAGCAATAACAATAAGCATTTCCATTAATGTAAAACCTTTTTTCATAATTTCACCCCCTTCCATTTTAAAATACAAATCTCTGATTTCTAATTATTTTACACCTTCTAGGTTAGTGGTGCAAGGTCTTCGCCATGTTGAACATTGGCAGCATCATTGACGCAAAAATAAAACCAACCCCTCCCCCTAGAACCAGTAAGAATATGGGCTCAATGAGCTTGGTCATCTTCTTTATCGCATCATCAATTGAAAAGTCATAATAATCCGAAACCCGGGTCAGCATGGCATCCAAGGCCCCTGTCTCTTCCCCTACTGCTACCATTTGCACAGCCAATGGAGGAAATACCCCGCTTTCTCTAAGCGGGTCTGCCATGCTGCGGCCGCGGCTTACCGCAGCCTTTACCTCTTCTATTGCCTTTACAACCACCAAGTTGTCCACTACCCTAAGAGAATTGTCTAAAACTTGCATCAAAGGAAGCCCAGAAGCAAAAAGCATGGAAAAAGTCCTAAAAAAACGGGAGACGTTCACTTCCCTAATCAGTTTCCCAAAAATAGGGGTCCTTAACTTAACAGCATCAATTTGGTATTTATAGCGCTCCGGCCGGTTATAATAGCGATAAGCAAAAAACACCCCCACTACCAATAAAATTATCAGCGGCCAGGTTGCTCTTAAAAATAAATTCAATTTATACATTAGATACGTGGGCAAGGGCAAAGGGACTTTGGCATCCAAAAATATTTTTACAAAACCAGGGAGAACAAAGACAATTACTGTGGTCAAAACTACTGACCCTACTACAATCAGGATCATGGGATAAAAAAGCGCTGCGGAAACTTTGGAACGTATTTCTGCTTCGTACTGCATAAATTGGGCCAAACGCTTCATGATCGATTCTATTTCCCCGCTAGACTCCCCTGCCTTAACCATATTTATAAACAAAGGGGAAAAGACATTGGGATGAAGCGCCAAAGCATCTGCAAAAGAGCTCCCACCTTCTACCGAATGCAAAACCTCCAAAATAACCCTTTGGAATCGGACATTGGAAACCTGCTGGCTCAAAATGTTCAAAGATACTGCCAAAGAAATCCCTGCACCCAGCATGCTCCCAAGCTGCACCACAAACATAACCATCTCTTCGTTTTTAATCGACGAGGTTGCGATTAAAAACTCCCTTATTTTTTCCATCCATTCATTAATAAAGTCCATACTACACGTCCCCTACCTTATTTATTGATAATGTAGGGCAAGGCCTTGTGCCTTGCCGAACGTTCGGACAGCCACAAGGGCTGTCCCTACATAATACTCATATTACAAAGTCCATACTACACATCCCCCGTAACTCTTAACACCTCTTCCAAAGAAGTGAACCCGCTTGCCACTTTTACCAAACCATCTTCACGCAAGGTCTTCATTCCATGTTTCTGGGCTGATGCTTTAATCTCTGCAGAAGAAGCTTTGTGCATAATCAAGTCTCGGACCTCATCATTGATCAACATAAATTCAAAAATTGACAACCTACCCTTGTACCCGGTCTGCTTGCAAGCTGGGCAGCCTTTGCCCTGGAAAAAAACCATGTTTTTATCTTTGATACCCAGTTCCGCAAGCAGTTTGGGATCAGGTTTGAACTCTTGCTTACAACTTCTGCAAACTCTTCGTACCAAACGTTGGGCCAAAATAGCAATTACCGAAGAAGAGATCAAAAAAGGCTCAACCCCCATATCTACCAGACGGGTGAGCCCGCCAGGAGCATCATTAGTGTGCAAAGTAGAAAAAACCAAGTGCCCGGTAAGCGCTGCTTGTACTGCAATTGCTGCAGTTTCCCCATCCCGGATCTCCCCCACCATGATCACATCCGGATCTTGCCGTAAAATGGAACGCAGTCCCGAAGCAAAGGTAAGTCCCGCTTTTGGATCAACCTGAGACTGTCTTACACCCGGCAAATGGTATTCAATCGGGTCTTCTACGGTAATAATGTTCTTATCCACAGTGTTAATTGTATTTAAGGCCGAATATAACGTTGTAGTTTTTCCTGAACCCGTAGGCCCTGTAACCAAGAGAATGCCGTGCGGCATTTTGATGATGGAGCTGAATTTTTCCAGATTTTCCGGATTAAATCCCAAAGACTCCAAAGGGATTAAAATACTGGAAGCATCCAGAATTCTTAAAACCACATTCTCTCCCCAGTCCGTAGGAAAGCAAGAAACGCGGATATCGATCTCTTTGCCTGCTACCCTAAGCCCAATCCGTCCGTCTTGGGGGCTGCGTTTAACCGCTATGTTGAGATTGGACATAATCTTGATCCTGGAAATGATTGCAAGCTGCAGGTGCTTTGGAAAGTGGAAGACATCGTGCAATATACCATCTACACGGTACCTGACCCGCAGTTCTTTTTCTTCGGGTTCAATGTGTACGTCCGAAGCCCCTTCTTCTACCGACTGCTTAATGATTAGGTTAACCAGTTTAATGATGGGAGCTTCTTCTGCAGCTTTTTGGAGCTTGTCGATTTCTTCTTCCGAAATAGCCATCTGGTCAGCTTTGATGCTCCCGATCACCTCTTCTACTGATTCTTTAACCTGATAATACTTGTCGATTATGCTAAGAATACTGCTTTCTTTGGAAGCAACTGCCTCAATCTTCATCCCGGTTTTCATTTTCGCTTCGTCCAAAGCCAAAATATTTAAAGGGTCGGAGATCGCAACAGTTAAAACTTTATTGGTTTTAAACAAAGGGACCATAATATGCTTCTGTGCCAACTCTTCCGGAAAAGAGAGGAGTAATGTTTCGTCAAAAATAAAATCATCCAAAGCAATCGAAGGGATGCCCAGTTGTTCCTGGTAAAAAGAGAGGAGGTGATCTTCTGAAATGTATTTGAGTTTTAAAAGCGCCCTGCGTACCGGAATACCTTGCGTGGAAGCATAATCAAGCGCTTTTTGGAGCTGTTCGGGAGTAATTATTTTTTTGGCTATTAAAGTTTCCGTGAGTCCCCTTAGATCTTTTTTGTCTTCCACCATGTTCGAAATTATAACTTAGCGGAGGTTTTCATGCAAGTTTAACCACTGTTGTCACGATAGTAACTTATGAAAGCCTATGACAACCACAACAACAGCAACCGCAGCATTACCAATAAAAACGATCTCATTACTGCCTCCCATGGAAAAAGAGACTGCAAAATTCCTCCCCACTTTTAAGGAAACAGAAACAGCAGATACTCCCCAAACAGAATGGGCACTTAAAGTTGGGGAATTAGAAAAGGAATTAGCGGCCTTAGACCAAGATCCAAATACCACAGCTGTAAGCTACTATAAATTCTTTGAAAGCGTACGTGGTTTAATCTCTTACGCTTATGCATCCTACAGCGACAGCACTGCGCTAGCTGTAGTCGGTAGGCTAAACAGTATTAAGGATATTATTTCCCCCCGCATCACCCAGGCTTAACTTTCTGTGGTATAATTATTAATTATGAACACTGCAGTCTTAATTACTCTGATCATTTGCGGAACCATATTGATGGCAACCTTGATTGGAATACTCTTTACTATGTGGATTATCAACAAAGGCGCGGAATTCGCCAAAGCAAAAAAGGATTAAAATTCTAATCCTGAATTCTTAGCAGCTCTGCTTCTATCTCTTGGGAAGACATCCCTTTTACCATTTCCATTAAAACCAAACGCTTCTCTTGTGCCGTACCAAAGTCATAAATAGGCTTCCCTTTATAATTATAAGCACCCATGTTTTTTTCCATATAAGCCATGAGGAACGCTTCTTTAAAACTGGACGCATTCACGGATTTCCCTTTGTGGTCTTTTATCTCTATATTCATAAAATCCTCGATATGCTCAAAAATGTTTGGCACTACCCCTTTCAGCAAATGGTTTTCCTGATACAGCCCCAAGATTGCCTCTTTCATGTCCACCTCTACGGCCTTGTTTTCCAAAATATGCATCAGGATATCCATAATCCCTTTCTTTCTTATCTCCTGGACCGCTTTTTTGTTGCTGGTTTTACCCCTTACAATCTTAAGGAGTTTTTCAAAATAAGGCGGCAAGATCGGCAGTTCAAAAATAAAGCGGCTCCCGCGGCCTACTTCGCTTTCCACCCAAATCCTGCCTCCCAACATAACAATAATATCCCTGCAAATAGAAAGCCCCAACCCCAACCCCTTGGCACCAGGCCCATAGCCATGGTCCAATTGGTGGAATTTATCAAAGATAGTCTCAAGGTGATCTTTGGGAATGCCGCAGCCATTGTCTGCCACAGCCAACCGGACATTTTCTCCCACCAAAAAAATCTCCACCACAATTTGCCCTTCGGGAGGAGTAAATTTAAAAGCATTGCCAAGTAAATTATGCAAAACCTGCGAAATACGGTCCTCATCCGCATAAACATAAATAGGATGACTGGGTAAATTGGTTTTTAATTCTTTCCCCTCTTTTTGGGAAAACGGCAAAAACAGTTCGTGTACTTTTTTAACCACGTCCACAAGATCGGTGACTTTTTTATTTAAACGGGCCTTCCCTAAATTGATGCGGGAGATATCCAAAAGGTCTTCAACCATGCGAAGCATCCTCTTGGTATTCTGCAAAACCAGATTCAAGCAGGAAACTTGTTTGGGAGGAACCTTTCCGATTTTTTCTTCCAAGAGAAGCAATACCCCTTCTTGGATCACTGTGAGAGGGGTTTTGAGCTCATGGGAGATGGTGCTCATGAACTCGGTGGTAAAAGCCTCTATTTTTTGTTCTTCAAGGCTCTTGCGAGTACTGGCTTCTTTGCGCTCCTGCCATCTTCTTTCTACGGCTTCTATATGTTCCGGGGAAATAGAATTTTCTTTCTTAGTCATATTAATGAATTAAACTCGGTTCTTTGTCCGCTTCCCTTTTTGTAAAATTATTGGTCTGATTTTTCATGCTTGCTAAAAATTCCGGTGTAATAATATGCGGCGTTACAAAAACCAATACCTCTCTTTTGGCTTTCGAAGTTTGGGTCTGCCTAAAAAAACCTCCTAATATCGGTATGGACATGAGATACGGGACACCGGTATCCTTTGTTTCATCTCTTTCCCTGATTAAACCAGCCAGGATTATGGTTTGGCCATCTTTTACCAAAACCCGGTTTTCTGTTTCTGTGGTAGTTTCCTGGGGAAGGTCATTTTGAACACTTCCATCGCTCAATGAGGGTTTAAGATCCATAAGTATATATCCATCATCGCTGATGTGAGGAGTAAGGATCAGCTTAGTCCCTACTTCCAAATAATTGACCTGCTGGACAGTAACTGTTTGTGTAGTAGTAGAAGTTCTATATCCATATTTAGCCCCAATCAATAAGCTTGCCTCCCTATGGTTAACAGTAGTAATTTGCGGCGAAGAAACCAAATCAAAGTCATCTCTTGTCTCTAAAGCAGAAAGATATGCTTCGGCATTACCGGTGATGACTTGTGCATATAAACCCTGGGGACTGGTATCTGTAGAACGGCCAGAAAGACCTTTGGTCATAACAAAATTATTGGGATTATTACTATCAATACCTTTAACGTCTAAGCCTAAGTTGGCGTTATCCCCTGCATTTAATTCAATAATTTTTGCTTCAATCAAGACTTGTATAGGAGGAGTATCCAGATCCGAAATCACTCTTGCAACACGTTCCAAATTTGTAGCTGCGGTTCTTACCACTATAGAGTTGGATGCTTCATGCACAGACACCGTATCTCCCTCTCCCAATAAAGAAGACAAGGTCTCTTTAAGCTGTTTTGCTTCTATATACTGAATACGGTAAGTTTTCATTGTTTTGCCGCTTTCCACAAAAAGATTCTGGCCTTTTTTGCCCCAGCTGTAGCCGTTGGAGCCCAAGACCGTATCCAAAAGTTGTTCTGCAGTAACATCTTTTAAAGAAATAGTTACGCTCCCTGCCAAATCGTTGGGCAAAACCAGGTTGAGCCCGGACTGCCTGGCAAAAGTCTGTAATACCGCACGGAGACTGGCATTTTTAAATTCGAAATCGTACTTTTTATTGGCATCCGCAGCTTCGGCGCATGCTACACATTGCAAAGCAAAAAACAAAAACACCCCCCAGGCCCATAAACTCCTACCTATTTTATTTTTCATTAATTTTCCTCCTGTCTCAAAATTTTAGTCTCACCATTTTTGGTTAAGACTACGTTGTCAGCATTAATCTTTTTCACTTTCCAGCCGTCTACCACATCACCTTCTACCACACTGGCATCCCCAATTAAAGCATAAGTCCCGTTATCTGTAACCCAAATTCCACCCAACCCAACACTAGCCGGAGGAGTATAAACAGGCGCAACTGTATCCACTCCAACAGTATTGTCTTCACCCGTATCCCCAAGCTTGCTTACCGGAACACGTAAAGCAAAAGGGTCAACCAAAGGCCCAAAACTTTTAGTACGCAATGTACTATCACTTTCTGCTGTAGTAACTGTGGTTTCCATAATAGGGCCCTGGTCAGCCATGTTTTCGGTACCTACAAACAAAGGAGCATAACGCAACACAAAAGCCACAAAAACCACTGCCAAAATTGCTCCTAAAATCAAAGTAGACTTGCTAATTTCAAACTTTCGCATTGATACCCTCAACCTTTCTGCTTTTAATTAAAAGCAGTATTAAAAATCACCTTAATATTAAGCGGCCCGCTTGTTGCGCCTCCCGACATATTGATCTCTCCTGCAGCTGCACCTACGGTCCCTTGTTCAAAAGCAGCTAAAAAGTCCAACAAGCCCAAATAACCGCCTGTTAAATTCAATTCTACAATACTTTTCTCGGCAGCATCTCCGGTTTTTGAAACACTGGGAAGAATACTGTTAATTTCTATACCGTAGAGCGCTGATTGGTTACCTATAAAAGTAAGGAACTCCGGCATTCCCCCTAAATCCAATTGATTTTCTTTGTCCACTTTCTGAATTGCATTCAAAATTTTAACTTTTGACTGCAAAGTTTTCAATTCAATGCTCTGCGCAACGATTTTGCTTTCCAATTGTTGGTTGCGGTCAAACTGGGGTATAAGCATGAAGTGGTAAAAAAGATAAAAAACCACCAGTATTACGGATGCAAAAACTAAAATATATTCTCTTTTACTAAATTTCATTTCTGTTTTTCCCTAGGGTCACTTTAATATTAAAGTCCAAAGCCGGCTGGGTGTAACTTGCGTCCAAATCCGCAGATATCAATAAAACGTCCGTTACCCCGTCCAAATTGTTTAATGCTTTAAGAAAATCCGCTAAAACCTCTTCTTTGGGTTTTTGATAAGAAAAAACCGATCCGGTAAGATTGAGCTCCACTGCTTCTCCCACCTCAGCAACACTCAAATTTGAAAGCACTGCAGCATTAGGAATAAGACGACCCACTTGTTGTAAAGCCAGCCTTACCTGCTTATGTAAGCCCAAAATATTGGAAAAAACTGTGCGGCCGTTTTCTAGAACCGATAATTTTGATTCTAGGACTTCAAATTGGGCTGCTTTTGGGCTCAAAACCGTAATCTGCTTTTCAATTTCTGCCAAGCGCATGTCCAAGGCAAACCCCCACCCCCAAACCGCTAAATAAAGAAGCACTAAAAATCCTGCCAAAAATATCGCTAAAAAACGGGGGGCCATCATTTTTTTTAGCAAGAAAAAGAAGCGGTTTTTAATTTCTTCGGGCAAAAGATTGACCCTCACATCTTTTGATTCTAGGGCAGCGCCAATCGCTACTGCCAGATCCGGAAGACTGGCTTTGATTGCAGGATCCGCCCCAATAGTTGGCACCCCTTGTTCCACCGGTACCCCTAACGCACCTTTAAGCAGGTCTATTAAATGCTGGGTCTTTGATGCTCCGCCCGTAATAATAATTCTATTAATTTCTTCGTTACCGGTCTGTGAGCGGTAATAGCTAAAAGAGCGCAGAAGCTCTGCTTCTATTTTTTCCAGAGCCGGACGCATAAAAGCCAAAACCTGTACTGCCGGCAATCCGGTTTGTTTGGTATATTCTTCTAAATCAAGAGGGATACCATAACTTCTTTTTAGTTCTTCGGCTTTGGCATAATCTATTTCGATCTTGTCATTATCGGTTAAAACCACTCCTACCATGGAACTGGTAATATAATCTCCGCCCAAGCTAATTTCACGATTGAACTCAAAAACCCCACCCTTAAAAATATTGATATTGGTGGCGTGTTTTCCCATATACATCAGGCAAACAGAGGCATCTTTGTCCTGGGTAGCTGAATGGAAATTGTTCAGTAAGGCAAAAGGGACAACTGTAATAAACGCCACATTCAAGCCACAGCTTTTACAAACAGCTAAAGCATCGTAAATTACTTTTTGCCTGGCAATAGCAACCAGATAATGATTTTGACCGCCACTTTCCTTTAAAAGGATAAAATCAAACACTGCTTCATCCAAAGGAAAGGAGACCCAACCCGGGATTTGCAGTTTTACAGCTTCCAGAACTTCTGCTTTGGAAAGTTTGGGCAAAGCCAAGTGCTTGAGTACCACATCCGGTCCGGAAACACAGACTGCCGCTTCTTTGGTTTTGATTTTTGTACGGTTTAGGAGAGTTTGTAAGGCTTTTTGTTGTGGATTTGCGCCGATAAATTCTTCTACACCCCACCCCCTCAAATATGCCCCAACCCCAGACATTTCAATTTCCGCTATTTTGACCGAAAAAACACGTAGATCTATCCCTAAGATAGTACGTTTATTCCCTGCTCTTTGAGAAGGAGTATTTTGCATTTAACTCCTAATTACGTTTAGCAATTAATTGTTTTTACCGGTAAGCCTGGTAAATAATATCTGCAACCAAGAGTATTACTACCACCCATCCCAACACATTGGCCCAACCCGGTAACCTGGTTAAAAAAATCTTCTTCCAATCCATAGTGTTTTTATTTTACAAGCATTAGATTGTAAGGTCAAGACTATTTGTGTTAAAATTACTTCATCTCATGAAAAACAATAAAGGTTTTGCACTGGTCCTTATCATCGTTCTTGTCGTTATTATTGCTATTATTTTTGCCGGCGTTATTCCTTTGATTGCCGCGAATTTAAGTTTTTCAAATACCAGGGTTTGGCAGGCACAAACTATTTACGCTGCCCAGGGAGGGATCATGGACGGCATTTACACCTATCGCAAAAACACAGGAAGATATAGCGCGCTTTCATACGGTTTTTCTGGAACAAACATTAGTTACACCTATGGGCAGAAACAATATAATTTTGTAAAAAACGCAAGAACCACCACTGCACTTAATATTACCTACATCAAAGTAAGCTGGATCCCCAACAACCCTACTACAGAAACGATCACGGACATCCGGTTAGGGGGCGTTAGCGTATTCCCCGTCGGCAGACCCAAGTCATCTGGCACTTTAGTAAATATAACGGATACCCTTATCAGTGCCGGTTCAACTATGAGCAACAACCAATTCCGGTTTGGTACCAACATGAGCGGAAAAACCGTGACTGCAACTTTTTCTCTTTCCGACGGTTCAAGTTTTGAAGCCCAGGTCTACCCTCCTGCCAGTGCACATTTGATCATGAAATCTACTGGGAGAGTATTATTGAGTGGCAGCAACTACAGAAAGAGAAGCATAGAAGCAAAATACGAAATCACAAACGGAAATATCTTTGACTGGAAAGAAGTATATGGACACTACTAAGAATAAAACTCTAAATCCGAAATCCGAAATCCGAAACCATGGGTTTACGCTGATTGAAATGGTTTTATCCATATTATTGATTTCGATTATTGTACCGGCGGCTGCAGTTTCTTTTGCCAATGTGTCAAATAGTGTGATCCGCTATCAAAGAATTTCCCAAGCCATCATCATTGCAAAAGAAGAAATGGCGATCGTCAACCGCTTGCCGTTTAGTAACCCAACCCTCATTAATGGTTACAATGTCACCACTCAAAATTATCAAGGAAGCGGCTTTAATGTAACCAGAAAAGTTACAAACATCTACGGAAATGATACCAACGCAGAGGTGCTAAAGAAGATCCAGGTTACAGCACAGGATACAGTAACCAAAAATCTCAGTTTTGCTCTTTATACCATGCGTGCCAAAAACGTCTATTTTGGTCCAGCATCACAATCTACTCCACCATCTGGACAAGCCGTATATTTAAATCCTACCGAAGGAAGCGCTGCACTAACCCAAAATTGGCTCTCCTTATTTTCTTTGGAAAATCAAAGTCCATCCCTTCCCATTACCATTGATAAAATTAAGGTGACCTGGAGTCCTATCCCCAGCGGACAAAAGCTAAACGCCATAATATTAAAAGGCCTGTATTTTGCAACAAATACCCAGTCCGGAACTTTGGTAGACATAACAAACGTCACCTTTCAACCCGGAGAAATCAGCACTTACAACCAGCTTGGGTTCGGGACCCAATCCCCCCAAAAACCTTTTACCATAGGTACAATTGTGAACTTTACTATTTTATTTCAACTGGGAGATGGCTCGCAAAAAAGCTTAAAGTTGACACGTACCGTACAATAAACGGATGGGAAAATAAAAATGAAAAAAGACCGCAAAGGATTTACTCTGATCGAACTAATTGCCGTAATTACCCTGATGCTGATCCTTGCATATGTATCACAGTTTTTTATCCCCTTAATCAAACTAGCCTTTTATCCGCCAAAACAGACCGAAACCGTCTATGCCGCAAATATCCTTGCCGACTATGTCACAGAAAAAAATCCTTATTGCTGGGGGCTCCGCTATGCAAAAACAATTACGATGGCAACTTCAACAGAAATAAGATACAAGGATACGGATAACAAGGAAAT
>JAPLLA010000029.1 GCA_026387795.1 Candidatus Saganbacteria bacterium
CTTTGGAGCACTACGCTCAAGCGATACAGAAAGAGTAGAAAGAAACCTATCCAGGGTAAGGGAAGTTTTTGCTTCTTTGCCTAGCCCTGCTTTGGCAGACTTAATTGTTTTACTGCATGATATTGGAAAACTGGGCCGGGCCGGAGAAGAAAACCTGGGGCCAAGCTGGCCGCATAACCACGAAAAGAACTCAAGCTCCTTAATTGAAAAATTTGACCTGCTTAAAGATTTTGCGGGTGAAGGTTCCGTAATTAAAACAGAAGAAGACCGGGTTGCGGTTGAGCTGGTACTAAGACACCACCATTTAATTGGGAATTGTTTTCAGGGAGCAGCTTCTCCGGAATTGTTTATAGAATTGATTTCTGACCCTGCTTTTGTGGCAATGGTAAAAAGCAAAGAAGATCCCAAAAAATCTCCCGCAGACAGCGCAAAAGAGAGAGTGGCATTTGCAAATAAAGTTTTGGATTGGATGCTATTTTTTACGATTGTAGATGTAGCGGGACAAGGAGAAACCGGCTACCTTTCTAACTTAAGGCTGGAATACTATTTTAGCATTAGAGATAAAATTGGGGACATTTTGAAAGAAGAGCTTGGCAAAGGAACCCTTAATGGGTGGGGGGCAGAAGCTGCCCAGAAGATACAAGAATTTGCAGCAGCAGAAGGGCCAAACCGTTTGGCTGCAGTAACTTCTCCAATAGAAGGCGCTGGACTTATGGATACCCACGTTCAAGGCCTTGATTACTATGGCAAAGGATGGGTTGCTCCTTCTGTTGAAGCTGCTATTTCCAGTGGAGCGATCTCCAGGGATGACTGGAAAACAGTAATAGAAGTTTTTCAAAGAATGGTTTTCCCTTACTTTGACGGATATTTACTGGGAGGAAACCCGGCGCACCGTTTAGACGATGTTGATGCGGCAATTGCACATAAGCCTGCAGCCAAAGTAAACGGCAATTTGCTTAAGTATTATGCTCTTTGTGCCCAAGTAGTTAAAATGGTAAACTTGGACAAGCCGGTTGAATTTATAATGATAGATAAAGACGGGAACCCAACTACCGGAGGAGCAAAAAAAGTAGAGGCTGCAACCAGGCAAACCACTGATGGCCAACAAGCTTTTATTGACGGATTAAACAATCTCTTTGGCTTAGACGGGCAAGGGGTTCCTACACAAGTAACTGCTCAAGGAGAAGTTGAGTTTCCTCTCTATCACAGAGGAGTAAAAAGAGGGAATCTTTATACTGCACAAGGGGTAGAAGGCCAAATAGACTTTTTGGTTGACGCCAAAACAACAAGGTTAAATGCAGCCAGAGTAGTGGTATATGTGAGACTTCCTGAACTTGAACTTACAATGCCTGGAGAACCCAAATAAGCCGATCCTGCCTACTGTAAAGAAAGACTTTTCTTTTATGTAGCGCAACTGCTACATAGAGTTCACAAATTGTCTCCCCAATTTTCGACTCAATTAGTGAGAGATTTGAAATTTTCTAAGAAGTAAGGGGCAATCTTTAAAAGTCTAAATAAACTAAGCAGTAATCGCCTATCTTTGCCGGCTACACCATAAACCGCTTTTGATTTTCGGGCCCCAGTCCTACAATTCCTACTTGAGCAGTTAACTTGTCATTCTTTCTACCAACAGTTTCTTCAATTAGGGACAAGAAATCTTGCATGTGTGGATCAAGGTCTTCGCGGGTTCTTGCCAACGCCATCTCGTGTAACCCTTCGCGGCCAACGTTCCAACCCTTCATGACTTTATACACAGGTTCAATATTACCCCTAAACATTTCATTACTGGAAAGTGCTGGATGGAATTGATCTATAATTAAGGTATCTCCTTTTTTGGTAACAGATACGCCCGCATCTTTAAGCGCGTCAAAATGAGAAGGTTCCGTGTATTCATAATGAGTACAGACTTTTACTTCTTTAAATCCATCCAAGCGGTCTAAACAAGAAATTGAAAGCAGAATTGGTACATCTTTTTCTTGGTGTGCAGCGCTTAATATTGCGTAAGTGTTTTCTACTGCAAACTTTAACATGGCAAGATCCAACCACCCTACTCTAAATCCAAGATCCCAGCTATTGTCAATGCGATCTGCACCGTAATCTTTTAAAGTTGAAGCCCCTTCTTGGTTGCGAGCCATTTCTGTAGGGAACATTCCCGGACCATGGCGCGTGCCGTAGGCCCGGCAAGCAAGCACCACTTGTTTTAAGGCTTCAATCGGAATGTTTGTTCCAGAAGCAAGTGCTTTTAAGGTCGTATCATAAGGACAGTTGTTTGGAACAGTTCCTAAATCCTTATCCAAACAAACGCTTTGGGACCACTCTACAATTACATTCTCCCCGCTCATAATTGCAGCCATGATTGGGTTCGGATCACTTTCGGTTAAAATGCGGTGGCCAATTACATCTGCCGCTCTTTGGTAAAGCTCCGTAAGATAAGCAGCATCAAAAAGACAATCGTCTCTGCTGGGCTGGTAGTACTTGGCAATCTTCCCTTGGCTTCCTGCTCTGGCATTCTCCAGGAACCATTGTAATTTCGCCCGTTTTCCAACCAAAATACCCTCTAGTTTTCTTTGAAAATCAGCAGGGCTCAATAATAGGTCTTTTACCAGCATGCCGCCTTCTGCTTCATCCAGGGTTGCTTCCCAGCATCCTCTTCCTGTAGATCCATGGTTAAACTTGGCGATTTCACCTACCCGGTTTAAAATTACATGATAAGCCATGACCATAGGTGAATCCGGGCTTAAGAGTAAACGGGAAAGCACGTCCGAATGACCGATCCTTCTTAAATCTTCAAGTTCATTAAGCAGGCGAAGAGGGTCAACAGCCATCCCTTTTTCCAGCATAAGGTAAGCATAGCGAGAAAAAGCGCCTGCAGGGACCTGGTTAAAAACATGGCGATTTCCAAAAGGTGAAACTGCTCCATGGCCTGCATTGGGTCCCCCAATACGGACAACCTTGGCAGCATGAAGTAAAAGAGCAAGAAAAAGAACAGTGGCCCCTTTCCCGCCGTCTCCTAAAATAGGGTCCAATACTGCGGTTACAGTATGTGGCATTAAGGGCCTAATTGGTCTAAACATAGTACCACTTCTCCTACCTATATATCGGACAAAAAAGAGCAAAATTTCACTCTATGAAATCAAAGTTTTTCTTTTTAAATGGTGAAATTTTAAGGGAAAATCGTCGATATATAAGTAGAAGAAGAAAGGGGTAAAAGGCCTTCGTGCCAGACCCTTTTCTTGAGGCAAAAAATGAATACAGCAGTTTTACAACCAAATTTAGGGATGAGCCTCCAATCAAGGGTGGCGCAAACATTGCACATGGATTGGTTTGGCTACAACCGCACTTCTCTTTTACAAAGAATAAAAGCACTGGGATTAAATTTGGAACAACAGCAAAAATTAATCCGGATTTTTGCAAGTAACGGGTTAATTAAAGCAAAAGCATTGGATAGAGTGAGCTCTTTAGACGATTTATTGGAAGGGGATCTCTCTATAAAAATTACCAGCGAAAGACTAGAGCACAGCATTTCCCAGTTTAATGGACTTGACTCTTTGGGCGGGACAAATTTACAGGTATTAACCGTTGCTCCGATTTTGTCTTCAGGTATTGCAGGGGACGACATTTCCAATATTTTGTGGGGGATTAGGGACAGCTTGCACTCGGTCGCAGAAGTATTTGCCAGCCAGAACCAGTTTATGGGCCGAATTTTTGGATCAGCCCGGGCAAGCCAACTAAACCGTGCCAGAAACCTGCAGATTATCCGCCTCCTTTATATTGCTTCCACAAATTTTGCAGGACTGGAAGAAGTACAGCGCTTAGACGAAAACTGGCACACAGAAGTAGACGGCATGCCTGAAGCAGCGCGTGCAATTTGGCAAAACTTTTTGTCTGTGGAAGGGAACTTTACTGCCAGTGTTACAGATGCCATGGCAGAATTGGCCCGGCTTACCAGCGAACAAGATTTTATGCAGCTCTCTCCCAGGGAAGCGAACTTGCAAAGCAGGCTTGCAACTGTAATGAGGGAGCTGGCAGAAGACCATGAATTGGGAGTAGATCGCAATCTAGAGCGCGCCCAATGCTTAAAAGATACGATCCAAGCATTCATAGAGCTTAGAGAAAACCGCTCCATGGAAATGCTGGACATGCGGCGCACTGCAGAAAAACTGCTAGAAGTAGTGGACCTTTCTATAGGAGTACTAAATACAGCCGAAGGAACAAACGATAGAACCGTAGCAACAGGGAAATTAATGGCTGCAACCAAAAGCGCAGTTTGGGCGATTAAAGATTTGGTGGAAGTTCCACCGGTTAAGCACCGCTTACTGCAAGCTGCCGCAATTTTAGGGATAGCGGTAACCTCTCTTTATCTGGTATTCAGGATTACTACTACTTTTTTTGGCGGAACACATCTTTTGCGTGCAGGGCTTACTGCCATTGGTATAGATGTTGCCAATGATCCATTTTTTAAGGAATGGGACGATGCGGTTGTTTCAGGGATGCTTCTTTCTGCTGAAGTCTTTTTTGACTGGCTGGCACTGGTTTTTATGGGAAACCTTATCCAAGCATTGCGCAAAACCAAAGGAGGAGACGGAGCAGCACATGTGCCTCGTTTAAGGCAGCACCTAAATAAAGATTTTGAAAAAAGAGAAAGAGCCGCACACATGATGGTCCTGGTCAATGAGCCAGTTATTGCTATAGAGGCTTCAATCTCCAGCGATGTCCGCTCTGCTTTGTGGCACGGCAATGCGGATGTTTTAGTTGCAGACAACTCCATGTATTCCCTAAACAGGGTTGGAGGAGCAGCCACAATCCGGGCAGGCCGTAAAATGGTTGGACGCCACAGAATACTTAGACAAGCCATTAACCAAATTATTTATCCCCGCTTAAAAGCACAAGAAGGAGAATCTTCTGCAAAGCTTGATGCAAAAGTTAAGGCACACAAACTGGCGATCCACATGGCATCCGAATATACAGAAGCGGATGATGCGGAATGCCAGCGCTTTGCTTTTGAGCGTCCCAAGGAAATACTAAGAAGCTTCCACGTAGAAGATAAACACGTAGAAGTCATAGGCAGAGAAATTGGCAGGATGATGATGGAAGAAAACAACAATATAACAAAAGATTCAAGGGAACTGCTCCGCTCGCCCTTTACAACGGAATCCCTTACCAAGCTTTTTACTTCTCATGGAGTTCCCTTGGATAAGGCCATGGTTATGGCGGAAATGTTTAGAAAAGAAATTGACACACTTATTAGACGCTCAAATATTGCCAAAATTTGCGATCGGATTTTTAAGCCTAAGGGTGAGAATCTTTCCCCGGAAACCAGGCAGGTTTTAAGGGAGGCCCTAATCGCAGAAGGACGCATAACAGTAGAAGAAGCAGAACAAATTATTGATTATATTACTACGTTCCGCGAGAGCATGAACGAAGCAGTAGCTTTTGTTGGAAGCGAAAGCGTGGTTGTTCCTGCCGGGAACGCTACTGCCATGAGGGGCTTTAGCCTGGTGTACGAAGTAGCGGAAGAGCTGATGCGGCAGGACAAAAGGATTAACTCCATAGACGAAGGAGTAGAGGACCGCGTTTCACAAGTAGTACAAAAAGTGGTTTTAATGAAACACCGTCCGGTCAAAGGGAAAATCCCCATCCTTTCTGGCATTGAACTAAGAAGATGCCAAGATGCAGCGCTGGAAATTGCAAGAAGGATGTCCTTGGGTTCTCCTAAGCTTTCCAAATTAAGAGAAGGGATCATGCAAGCGGAAAGAGACCAGGGAAGAGAAATTTCTTTTCTGGAAGCAGATACCAGGGCGTGGGAAAACAGGGAAATAGATATTAAGGAAATAGTCGAAGAAGTTTTTGGGCAAGGAAATCCTTACGGTGTTTCTAGGGACGAAGCAAAAGAAGTGGCAGAAGAAATAATTGGAGCAATGCGCAACAACCACCAGGTGCGTTTGACTACAGCGGTAGAGTTTGCCCAGCAATTGATCCCGCTGGTAAGAACAGGGCAAACCCCGGAACAAATTGTGGCAGCTGTTTTTTCCGGCCAAGCAGGCCCGCTAAACGCAAATAAAGAAAAAAGGGTAATGATTGAGATACTGGTTAACGACATGCCGCAGCTGAGGCTAAATAAAGGGGGCGCAGGCATAAGCCCCTCTCCATTGGACCATCCTGCGCGCGCAGCCTGGGTGGCAATCCTGGAAAAATTTGATCCTACGGATCCCGCACAATTTGAAAAATTAGCAACAGTACTGGAAAGACAATTAGGGGCATCTGCAGAGTTTGCACAAGGAGTGGCAAATGCTTATCGCGAAAGATATCAAGCCATTATTGTAAAACTTACTGAAGCGGTTAGGGAGCTTAAGGCTTGCAGCGGAGATCTGACCCCTATCCAGGTTACAGCAAGAGCAGGGGTTACGACTTATGCAGATAGCCAAGGCCACCAATGGGTTTCCATGGGAGGGGTTTCCTTTGATCTTACAGAAATAAAAGCAGATTCCGAACAAAGGGTTAGAAAGCCGAATTATAGTTATCCCGGGTGGGGGGCAAAAGGGAGCACCATAGGATGCTTGCTTGTGGGAGACTGCATACCACAAAACATTGGCGTAACAGCACGTTGGATTACACATCAATTTGTAAATGAAAGATTTTTCCAGAACCAAGCACCTGTTACCAATCGCGAAGTAGGGGATTTGGATGCGGAAAGAATTGCACAGTTAAATACTCTGGTAAGCAGGACCAGGCAAGTTAAGGTTCCTCCGGAAATGATTGCAAGAATTGACCGGCAGATTACCGGGAACCATCTTTATTTGGTCCCTCCAACTGCAGATGCCCGTTTTACGCATCCGGATTTTGTAGCCTCTTACCTGCTTTCACGTTTAACTTTCAGCGGGTGCTTTGGAGAGAGGAATTTTAGTCAAGCTGATCCTGCCAGAGCAGAAGCAGATATAGCAAATATGGCGGTTGGGGAGCTTATGGACCTTTGGGGCTTTAGTGGAATGAGCGAAGCAGACCGGACAAGATTTGGGGTTACCGCAAAAACAGAAGAAACAGTTAGAGAAAGAGCTCTTTACCTTTGCGGAGAAACGCAAATGCGCTTGGCCACTGCTTCGGTTTTGAATTTTATTGGGAATCGTCCCGGGTGTACCAGAGAAGCAGCGGAAAACGCAGCCAGGCAGCTGGGAGAAAGAGCGGAATTAACAGAGGCGCAAATAAAAGTAGTAGCGGAAAAAGCAGGAGAAATTATAGACCTTAGAGACAGAGGCGTGATTACCGTACAAGGTACGGGAGACAATTGTTTTATCCAAACCACAGCGCGTGCTGCCAGGGAAGGAAAAATAGAAGAAGTGCTGTTGCGACATTACCAAAGGACCCTTTCTCAATATGAAGCTTTGACAGAGGGGCATGGAAGCTCTGTAGGCAACGAAGAAGCACGCACCAGGGAATTAAAAGAAACAGATGAAGACTCGGATTTAACTGCATTAAACAAACTGGTTTTTGATCCGGAGCAAGCTGCTTCTGTTGCGTCTGCTACGGCAACAGTTACAAATGAGCAGCAATTTTTGGCTAAAGCACTGGAACTGCACTGCGGTGGTAAAGAAAGAGCAGAAGCAATAAAAGAGCTCATGGAAGCAATGGGGATAAATGTATTGGAATTTACGGATTCCGAAAGAGCGGCTTTTGCTGCAAAAGGTAAAGCTGTTCCAACCGTAGAACAAAGAAGAGCGGAAATTGAACAAGCAACTGAAAAAGCGATGGATGAAGCACTCAGGCGGTTTGGGGTTTTCTTTGAACCACTTATGGAAACCCTCTTAATAGGGTTTGAATCAAACCCGACCCAGGATTTTAGCCCCTTAATTGCATCCGCACTTAGCCGTGCGACCTTTTTAACAGATGCGGAAAAAACCGCTTTTGGCAGCCAGGCAGTCGGTTTTGTAAAAATGCTACAGGATATTTTTGTTATGGAAGAAAGGGTCCATGCAGTAAGGACTAGTTTAGCAGACGGGCCCAGGGGGAGATCCAGGCTGCAGGTAGCAATAGAAGAAGACGCGCTCCCTGTTTCGGAAAGATTTCCCGCCTTGGCGCAGGTAGAGCAGCTGCAAGCTTTTATGATACCAGCAGCAACTGCGAATGCCGCTCAGATTGCAGAAAACATAGTAATTGGAAATAAAATTCCGCTGGTCACCACAAACAGGGATGTTTTTGGTTTAGAGGTAAGAGCAGTGGGGAGCTTGGTAGACGAAGAATATAGCCAAATAGAAGGAGCGCTTAAAACAAAAGCAGCTGAACTGGATGCTAACCCTGAACTCACCCGGGAACAAAAAGTAAACCAGTTGCATGCTTTTATGGTTTTGGAAATGGAAAAAAGGCTGCAGCAAAGAGCAGCGCTTCCTTGCGAACAAAATTATTTTGCAGCCAACGGTAAAGACAGAGACGGCGGAGAAGTTCCCATGGATGTAGATTGCAGCACTTTAAAATATGCGGCAATTTTTGTAAACGATGCGGATTACAGGGAACCGCTGGAGACTTTTACGGAAGCGGTTGCCAATACAGTAGCGCATCCGGGTTACGTACACTTTGGCTTCCGCCAGTTTGGAAGAAACTATAGGACCAACGAAATGGCGCGCACTTTCCAAAGCGGCGGAAACGCTTACTGGAGTTGGACCAACGAAGCAAATTCTTTAAAAGGCCTGACCCCTTCTTGGGGAGCGCAAATGTGTTATTCCACGCGCGCTTACAGGGATGGAAGCAGGTTTATTCAAGATGACTTCCACGTGGGCCTGGTAAAAGACAAGTTTTCTCTTGCTGCCAAATGGGCAAAAGCACAGCGCTGGTTTATTTTAAAAATGCAAAATAGAAGCCGCGTTACAGGCGCAGTCTTGAGCGTAGCCGCGCAAACCGTGAATATCCCGGTTACTTTAACTGCAAGCCTTCTTGATTTTGCGGTGATTTTACCCGGGCATGTGGCCAGGGATGTAATGCACAGACGGGCAGAAAAAGGGAAAACATCTTTAGTTGGCGAGAGGCCGCTGGATGAAGACAAAATTATTAACCGTAAAATAAACGAACTCCTTGCCGTACAAGACGCCACCACAGAATCGGAAGACATTGCTACGGATATTTATTTTGCAAGGCTGGCACGCTTTATGATGGACGAAACTATTCCAAAAAGCAGAAATCCTTTTCATTGGATGGCAATGCAATTTGCTTCCGAAGGGACCTACCATGTGCCGCAAGAAATGTTTTCTTCTGCCTGGCTTCCGGGTATTGGAGGGCTGGGTTCACATTCCGAAGATTATCGCGGCGACGCGGTTACAGCACTTGGCCGCTGGTCAAGAGGGAACTTTGCATTAATCCCTTCGATCATGGACACCAAGTATGGGTTTTGGAGAAAAATGAACTTCATGGCTATGGCTGGATTTTGGGGGAAAGGGGTGTTTAAACCATTTTTACAAACATCCCTGCTTAGCTATATGTATTTTGGATTACAGCCAATGGTCTTGTCACAAGCACCTACTATGCTGGGGCTTACGTTTACCCTCTCCTTCCTTACCTTTGGTCTTAACTTAGGGGTTTTCTTGGCTGCAATGCACGTAAAGGGATATTTAAACAGGGATGACTTAAAAGAAGGATTGGCTTGTTTGCATGCTGACAACATTGGAGCCGGCAGACAATGGCGGTCTGTGATTGAAGGATTAAGGGGAGACAAGCCGGCATTTGGTCAATCGCCAAAAGAAGCAGAAGCGCCGGAAAAAGTTTGGATAGGAGAGTTTGCGGCAGATTACGCGTTTACAGGGTTAAATGCCGGAGCAATAGGGACGATTGCTTATAAGGCAATAGAATCTTCGGCTGCAGGTGCAAACGTAAACCTTTGGGCATTGCCGCTCCTTTTCTGGGCAGGATGGAACACCTATTTTGGCCTTAAAGCGTTATGGTTGCTTAATAAAGGAGCAAAACTTAGAAAAGCACAAGTGGATGCAAAAGAAACCGATTTAATTGGTTATTTGGCGAAAACCGGAAACAGGGTATTAAAAGGAATGCCAGCGTACAAAGGGCACTTTGATCCAATGGTAATACATTTAGCGTATGCCAGTGAAGAAGGGGATATGGTCCCCACTGTAGTGTAAGGAGAAAAAAAATGAGCGGTCCAGACGAAATAATACCTGGCTCAGGAAGCATACAAGGAAGCGGGTATCCTTTTGGGCTTACCCAGCAGTCTAGCGGCCTCCAGTACGAATTAGAAGAATACGGGCTGGCAGAGCTTGAATCTGGGCTTAAAGCTGGTCCTGTTTTTTGGCAGCTTACTAGCCAGCCAACTAACGTTGCTAAAGAGGGACCTCTTTATACTGCCTGGAAAAACCGCTTTGTGTTTAACACTGCTTGTGGAGGAACTTTTGTGGTTGATCCCACTTGTTCTCCCGAACAAAAACAAAATCCTCAAATTTGTGAAAACGGAGTATTAAAAGACCCGCTTCATGATGGCAGGATTACCTCCGAATCAATGGCTTTTGGACTTATTTTTGCAATACAAAATAACGACCATGATTTATTCAACAGGCTGCTCAATTCTTTGGATACGGATATGATGCAAAGGGGGCTACCGGTTTGGCAGGGATACATTGATGGCAACGATAAATTTGTGATCGGTCCAAAAAACAGAAAAACAGATGAAACCGCTGATTACAATGCCTCTGCTTCAGACGCAGATATTCAAATCGGGTTAGCCTTGGTCCAGGCATACCAGAAAGCAAAAAGCGGTGAAGATGTGTGGAGGGTAGGGGAAGAAAGATACAAAAAAATGGCAGAGAGGACCCTGGACTTAATTTGGAAGAAGGATGTTGTTGATGGTGGGGAATATACAATCCTTAAGGCTTCAAATGTAGACCCGGGACCCGGAGCAAATGTTGGGGCAAGGGTTAACCCTTCTTATTTTGCTTTTGCCGCTTTTGAGCTTTTTGCAAAATTTGACAACGAAAGATCCCATCGCTGGGTAGACCTCAAAAAAGACTGCTATGAAATTTTGAACATTATCACTGAAAACGGGATTATATTAAACGGCAATGGGCAAGATGTGCTTTTGTGGCAAATGGAACCCATAGGCAAATTTACCCAAATACCGGATTGGGTGGCAGTGTGGTACAAAGACGATGCATACCAAATACGCGCGCTTTCAGAAGAAGATGCAAAAGCAGGCAGGACCTACTACCAAGGATTTGATGCGATCAGGGCTTTTTGGCAAATTGCCTTGGATGCTTTGTGGTACAAAGATGAACAAGCCATTCTTTTGGCGCGCAGGTTAATTGACCAGCTGGAAAGAAGGGGGATCTTTGACCCGCGCGACATACCAATTTTTGATGGCAATAAACAAGCGCCCATTTACGGGCCAAGGATGGCAAACCTGGCTGTTTATGCTGCTTTGGCGCAAGCTGCTGCTACTCCTATCCAATCGCTTCCCGGGACCAAACCTTCTCATGATCAGATTTTTGGAGTAGATAAAAGATATATAGCTTGGGAGAATAAAACCTCCAACCTATTTTTGCTGACTTTCCAGGCAAAAGGGGATAAAGCCGGGCCATACTTTATGGACCAAGAAGGGCCTTCCTCTTATTATGACCAGACTACCGGAACAATGGTTTCCCTAATCCTTAGCCAAAAATTTAATCCGGTATTTGAAGGAGAGCCCAACCCTCTCAGCAGAACAGCAGAAGAGCTTGCGGCGCCGGGTTCCACCTATCTTCGTTTCCGCGGGAACATGTTTTTAAGCATATTGGACGACAGCAAGAAAGCAAAGCTAAACGATATTGTAGGCGCGTATCGCATGTTGGAAGGGAAAAATAAAAAAGAAACTTCTTCTTGGAAAAACATGGAAACAAGATTCCAGCTGGCAAGGGCCCTGGCTGCTTTTGGTTATAAAAAAGAAGCGGTTGAACAATATGAAATTATTCTCTCTGTTGCAGATGCAAAGCTGATTGATCCCAAAAAAGATCCTCTTTACTATAACATTGTTTTAAATGCTTATTTGGAAATCAAGACCCTGATCAAAGACACCGAAACTACGGCTTCGGGCATACGCAAGTTTAAAGAGATTGCAGCGGTTAATCCCAACAATCCATTTGCCACACTTGGCCAAGCACAATTTAAAAGAGATCTTTATTCGCTGCCCGGCTACATCCGTACAGTGCGGCTGGAGGCCTACCGCTTGAAGGCGGAAGCCCTTTTACAGCTTTCTTTAGCAGAGTATGGAGAATCCGAATCATTAAAAGCTTCAAAGAAAGAAGAGAAGCAGACATCGGGAGAGCAAGAAAAAGAAGCCCTCGAATTACTGGCATTGGCCAGGGGGATTAGCGGCATAAAACAAAACACCTTGAAAGAGGGACTCTTGATTGCCGAAGCAGAATTTTACAGCAATAAAGCCAGAATAGACATGGAAAGGCCTGAAGGAGGAGTTTTGGAAATTGAAAAAGCCAGGGGAACCTATCAAAAATCCCTGGAAATTTATGTGCAACTTTTAAAATTGAATAACCATCTTTTCAACAAAGCCCCTTTACGCAAAAAAAACCCCTACCGTCACCTGGCCCAATTTATTATATTGCGCATTATAGACCTGCACATAAAAATGGGAGAAGCAGAAGAAAAACTAAACAAGGGAACAGGAAAAACCTGGGCGGAAAAATCAAACGGGATCATCCAGATCGCATCTACTAAGGGGGAAGTAATCTCCCCGGAGATGGAAAGCACGGAATTGGGCAGAGAAATCCGGAAAGCAGTGCTTTTGGTTGAAGGAGGCTGGGAGATGGAAGAAGACGCAAAGAAAAAAGCAATGCAGGAAGCCAAATGGAAAGGAGCGCTCCAGGCAAAAAAAGTGAGCGCAGCCAAACTGCTTTCTTTTCAGGAGACCGTTGATGAATTTAAGCGCTTTTTGGCGTTGGCTCCAACCGGCAAGTGGCGTTTTATTTTTGAAAAACAGCAATATGCTTTGGAGGGAATGGACCACTACAAAATGGAGCATGAATGCGCTACTTTTAGGGCAGCCATAAAGAAGATATTGGATTGTTGGGGCAACCCGGAAGAGCTTTTACAAAAAGAGCTTTTATCAAATGACATGAACGAAAAAATAAGGGTAACGCTTGACTTGATCCGCAGCGGCCACTGGGAAAAAGCCAAAGCAAGGCTCATGCACCTGGTAATCCTGCCGACAGAAGTAGAGCAAAGCCGTAGAAATCCAAGCTTGTTCCCTGAAGATAAGTGTTACAACCTTACCCCGGAAGCCGCGGAAGAGATGATTGCCTGGTCAGATGAAGACCTGCAATTTGTTTTGAACTTGCAAAAGGTTTTTACCCAGAGACCCAATATCTCGGATATAGAGGTTTTTCTGACCGACGCATTGCAAAAGGACGATCTATTAAAAAGCTATGCAAATGGCACAAGAAGCACCTCTAAAGCAGAGAAAGAAAAGCTGGAAGAAGTGCAGAAGCTTTTGGGTGACCTGCAGCTGCAAGTGGCCAGGTGGGACACAGATGCTGCAGCCAAAGTAATTGAAGATGCGATCCGCACCCTGGAAGAAAAATATAAAGAGTATCCCTATGATCCGGAGTGGACCAATGACTTTATGGATTCCTATTATGCTTTAATTGACGGGGCCAGGATGCTGGGAGCAGAAGATGCGGCCAGGCTGCTTTTGCTTACTGGTTACTCAGAAATGATCGGACAGTCTTATTGGAAAGAAGAATACGATTACCTTCAAGACGGCTCTTCGGATCAACCAGCTACGGAAAACCTGGAATTAATAGGCTTGCCTAGTGCCATGAATCAAGCACAGGGGGTATTAAGGGACATTGGGATTGGCAACCTAATGTTTACTACCTTTAGCGAAAAGACCTATTTAAAGAGAGATATCCTAAAAACCATAGCAGGCATAATTTGGGGCAAGAATATTTGCGCCAGTTTTGCCTTGCACCAACAAGCCAAAGCCTTTGATTCGGAAAACCTGGAAATAAACGGAAAAATAGAAGACCAGACTCCGAGATTAACAGACGCATGCAGGGAAAAGTTGAAGTTAAAATAGTAAAGAATAAAAGAAATTAAGCATGAATTTGTACGATATATATATAGGAAGGGAGAGGTGGCTCCATGGCAGGTTTTTCTCCAGAAATATTAGCGTATTTAGGCGGGGTAGTACCTGGGGCGCCCCCTGCTCCAGATGGCGGAACCTGCGACCAAGATACACTGGAACAAATTTATGATTTTTACGAAAAAAATCTTAAGAGAAAATATCCTGACCCAGCAGCCTCGCTAGGTACCGCGATTGGCAACATTAGTCCCCATCCTTTTCTCTTAAAAAACTTGCCGTGTGTTATGAGTTTAACCCAAAAGCCGGGAACCTGGACCCTTTTGGAAGAATACGTTGTGGCGGCATATGTGAAAGAAGGATGGCTTATGGCGCAAGCAGCATTAAAAGCCGCTGAACTAAGCTTGCAGGAAGCGGAATCAACCGGCAACGAAGACTTTAAAAAAGGGGCCAGAAAATACGCCTTAATTGCCAAGCTGATTATTTATACGTTAATGGGCCCGCAAGCTAAAGACCGGCCGACCATGGAGAGAAAAGAACTTGATGAGATTACAGCTTTCCACAACACCCCTCCCAGACTTCTGGAGTATTTAAAAGTTTTGGGTATGCTGGTTGATGGGGCGAGTAAAGCACCAAGGTATGATAGGGAGAAAAATCAAATGCCAGGCCAGCATTTGTATGAATATGGCACCTATCATTTGCCCTTAAAGGATTCAGATCCGATTTTGCGGCCTTCGTCTTTATCTTCGGCAATGCTCTCTTGCCAAGCTATTTTAGGTTTAGGTAAAAAAGATCCGGCAAGCATGAAGGTGGGAATAGATGCGCTGGAAAAAATCCGCGCAGAATTCCCAATGATAGACAAAAAAACCCCTGCTCTTATTTATGATGATTGTTTTTTCCCGGATCCAAAGGCAGATGTTTCCTTAATAGCGCCACACTGTGCCAGTCGGGGGAACTATACAGACGAAGCTCTTGGCATTGACTTTAAGCTGGCAACAGCTTACGCAGAAGCAGGAAATCCCACAGAAGCGTTGACGCATTTGCAGTATATGATAACCGGTCAGGATCCCGACCATCCTGCGCGCAGCGAATATGCGAAGCCGCCGCAGGAATTTCCATATCGCAGAGAAAGGATTAAAAACTTTGCAGGGGCAATCCCGATACTTTTCCAAATCATAAAAGGTGCCGCTGAAAAGGCAAAAACACCGGAAGAAGTCCAAGCCAATATTGAAGATGCCAGAGCGCTCTATCTTTACTTTTTAAACCCCGGTTCTCCGCGGCCCAGGTTTAAAGGAACCTATGCTAAACAAGCAGATCAAATTCTTGGCGCACTTCTAAAGTATGAGGGAACAATTCTTTTGATCCAAAAGGATCCGGCGGGGTTAGATGCAAACGATAAAGACATGAGAAAACAATTGCTGCTTGTAATAAAGCCCGCAGAGATGCAAAAAGCAACGGAAAGCATTTATTTGGATGTAGCATGGGAAGCGCTTAGGGTTGCAAGAGATTTTTTGGGAGATGAAAAAGAAGGGATCCAGGCCACTGCCGAAAATCCGGATCTGGCTTTACCGTACTTAGCTAAAGCCAGGGTTCTTTTGGAAAAATTTAAGCCCGAAGGAAAGATTTCGCCGGAGATGCTCGACGATGCCAGAGGAGACCTGGCTTTGCTTGCAACTCTTTACGTGCGCTGGGCAGACCGAACTGTGGAAGAAAAACTGGGGCCCGGTGTCAGCGCAAGTATGCGGGACATGCTAGAGCCGGAAGTAAAGAAAAAACTAGAGGCAGCAGAAGAAGCCTTGGCTGTTTTTTATGCGCCTCCTTTCAATGGAATTGGGTTTGACAATGTTTCCCAAAAAACAGGGGTAAAAAGCAGAGGAGGAGTGGGAACCTTGCTTTATATAGCAAGCGTATACACAGGCTTGGCTAACAGCATGGCAACCAATTCCCAGTCTTTTTCCAGTGCGGAAAAATACCTAAAAGAAGCAGACCGGGTACTAAGAAGAGCACAGGGACACGTAAATATAATGAATACAGAAGAACAAGCTTCTCCCCCGGAAACATTGGGATACATTGCCGTTGTTTATGCAAAGTTGGCGGAAAAAAACAAGATAATAGACAAGGACGAATCAAGAAGATTTGCGGAAATAGCAATTAAATATGCCGTGGAATGCGAAAACACCCCTGGAGGGAGCAAAAAAGCCCTTTTATCCGTATTAATTTCCGTTGCTCCGGTTTATGTTTATTTGGGTGATTTTGCCAAAGCAAAAGATCTTTTGGGGAGGGTGTTTAAAGAAGGGCTTGGAGGAGGGGCAAATCCGGACCTGGCGCTTAAGGCACTTTCTTCTTTGAGCTGGATTTATTCGGAAGAGCTGAAAAGTCTTTCCGAAAACAGAGAAACTGATCCCCAAAAAGAAAGAGAGCTGGAACTAAAAAGAAGAGAGCTGGCGCTAAAGTCCGCGCTCCTTATGTATGCCCTGGTTTACGGTAAAGCCGGAGGCCCGGAAATTAGCTGGGAAGCCCTGGGTTCAGGAAACATGGACAGTGCGGAAGTTGCGGCCTTGCGCAATAAAGACGGAGTATTTAACAATTATTTTTCTCTTACCAAAGACTATAGTAAACAAATTGTGGATGCAGGCAACCTTTCAGAAAGAGGGAACTCAATTTTTGATAACCTGGAAATGCCAAACGGTAAAACTGACCTGATTTTTAAGCTGGCAAACGCATTAAGAGAGCTATCCAAAAATTCTAAACATGACGATATAAAAGCGCTTAGAAAAGCAGCGATTAAACTTTGCGAGCAAGTATTTGATGTCCTAAAGCTAAAAGGGGACAAGCTAAGCGAGAAGGCTCGCAAAACACTTAGGGATGCAATTTGGGTGTTGGCAGGATTGACCGGAGAAAGAATCTGGGTAGACAAGTTAAGAGCAGAGTTACCCAAAGTTAAAAATCCCGAAACCCGCGTGGACATGACCCTTACAGTTGCTTCCGGATATTTTGCGCTTGGAATTGCGGAACAAAAGAAAGGGAATAAGGCAGAAGCACAAAAGCTTTTTGACGATTCGCTTTCTCTTTATGAAGAAGCGCTAAGAAGGGGGACAGAAGGTAAGCACCCGGCTTTAAGCAATCACGAAGTCCTGGATGTTTTACTCAAAGAAGTAGAGCTGTTTAAGGTTCAAAAAAACTTTAAGCGTGCACAAGAACTGCTGCTGCAAGTATCTCTCAAGGCAGAAGAAGAAATCCAAAAAACAACAGAGAAAAAGCCCCCTAAAGCGGAATTAATTATAGCGCAGCTTGGTTTAAGTAAATTACTGGCAAGGCTGACCACAGTAGAAGTTACAATTGCCGAAATTAAACAAAGTCTTTTTAGAAAAGAGATTGACGAAAAAGAAGCTTTAAGGTTATTAACAGCGCAAAAAGAAGTATTTTTGCAGGTACTTGCCGATGAAGAGGGGGGAAAGGGAGGGCTAAACAGCAAAGAAGCTGCGGAATTGACTGCAATCTCTGTGCGTACGGCAGTGGTTTTATATGGGAGCTTGGGCGGAGTAAGTGCAGATAGTATGGAAGGAGGAACGCTTTTCTTTTTGGAGGCAAGCGGGATTATTGCAGCCTTCCTGGGTAAAAAAATAGATGGAATAGGTCTGGACCAATTAGCGAAAAAAGACAGTTCTTTTAAACCTGTGGCGGACATGATTCAAAAGGCACTTAACAATACAAGCTTGTGGCAGGGGATGGATCAAATTGGCTATACAGAAGAGCGCCTTTTGGTAACAGGGGGCGACCTGCTTGCAGAAGCAGGAAAAACCCATCCCGAGCTTTTAGCCCAAGCAGTAGATT
>JAPLLA010000012.1:0-6747 GCA_026387795.1 Candidatus Saganbacteria bacterium
GGGAGAAGGGCTGGGGATGAGGGTGAGTTGGTGGCAAGCAAATTGCTCATGATAAAGCATCACGATCTTTAGGAGGCATAACATGAGAAAAACAAAAAGGAGCTATAAGACACTTATTAATTCTATTGGCAACCTGCTAGAAACAGCCCGGCAGAATGCTTTTCATGCAGTAAACACTCTTTTGGTAAAGACCTATTGGGAAATAGGTCGCCATATTGTGGTTTATGAACAGGAAAACAAGCTGAAGGCAGAGTACGGCTCTAAATTGTTGGATGACATTGCATCCGATTTAAAGAAATTGTATGGAAAAGGTTTTAGCCGTTCTAATATATTCAACTTTAGGCGTTTTTATTTAGCGTATCAAAAAATCCAGACAGTGTCTGGATTTTTGTCCTGGTCACATATAGTGGCATTGCTTTCCCTTGAAGATACTCTTGCCCGCTCTTTTTATGAAAAAGAATGCATTGCCTGCCGTTGGAGCGTTAGAGAATTAGACCGCCAGGTAAATTCGATGCTTTTCGAGCGTCTTGCTTTAAGTAAAAATAAGAAGGGAATATTAAAACTAGCCTCAAAAGGACATAAGATTGAAAAACCCGAAGACATCGTCAAAAACCCTTATGTCTTGGAATTCCTGGGAATTTCTGAAGACTACCGTTACTCGGAAAGAGAACTAGAGCAGAAAATAATTAACAATATGCAGAAATTCTTACTGGAACTAGGGAAAGGCTTTTATTTTGTTGCCAGGCAATATCGCATCACCCTAGATAACCGGCACTTTTATGTGGACCTTGTCTTTTACAATAAAACACTTAAATGTTTTGTTTTGATCGACCTTAAGCTTGGTAAAATTACACCCAAAGATATCGGACAGATGAACATGTATTTAAGCTATTTTAAGAAAGAAGAGATGGCAGATGGCGACAATTCACCAATCGGCATTGTTCTTGGGACAAGGCAAAACCAGATCCTGGTCGAATATGCATTAGGAGGAATTTCAAATAAGTTGTTTACGTCAAAATACCGTTTGTCCCTACCAAGCAAGGATTCGCTCCAAAAAGAGGTAAAAAGGATTGTGGAACACATAAGTTAGCTGGCAAGTTTACCCACCGAAGCTCCGAGTTCATCGAGGAGCGTAGGTGGGCAAATTGCCCATAGATAACAGAAGATCAAGGAAATTAAGGTCTTAAAACCTGATATCCTTAATAACCCCATTAAATGGCGCTATTTGCATGGTCAAATCCAACGAAATCGCGGCATTTTTTCCTGCTTGACCATTCTGTACCAGTGGTATAGAATAGTCAATCTAAACATAAAAAGAGATATTTAGTGATATTTTATCGGTTTTTGGACTTGTAGTCTCAAAATTTACGTAAATTTTGGTACTTGACATTTGTATTTTACGGTTTTATACTAAGAAGCTATGATTAGGCGTTTTATAAAGGATCGGCTAACTACCGAACTTACTTCTCCAGAAATCATCATACTTCTTGGTCCTAGAAGAATTGGAAAAACAACTTTACTAAACTCCCTAGAAGAAACCGCCAAGCAAAACAATATTACATTATATATTGACCTTACCGACCCCGCTGCTTTAGCCCTATGGAAAGATTTTTCTTTGGAAAAAGTTTCACGACTAGTTGGTGAAATGGGAACATCCGGTACAAAAAAGGTGTTTTTCTTTGATGAAATTCAATATCTTCCGGAAAGCGGCAAGCTATTAAAAATATTTTACGACCATTTCCCGGAAGTAAAAGTTTTTGCCACCGGCTCTTCTTCTTTCTTGTTACTGCAATCTATTGGAGAAAGCCTTGCTGGCAGGAAAAAGCTGATCACACTGTACCCTCTTGCCCTCAGCGAAATTTTAAACATGGACATAGAAAACTTTTGGCTTTTCCAAGAACATTTACTTTTAACCGACAAATTAAACCAGCAACTGGAAAATACGCTGATTTTTGGAGCTTATCCCGAAGTTTTTCTACTGGCAAATCGAGAAAACAAAGCGGAAAAACTTAAAGAAATAACCGATTCCATCCTATTTAAGGACCTCTTGATGTTTGAACACATAAAAAAACCGCGCATCCTAGTAGAGCTCACAAAACTACTTGCTTATCAAATTGGGCATTTGGTAAACCCAAGCGAATTGGCCGGAGCGCTTGGTGTTTCAAGAAAAACCGTTCTGGATTATATTGATTTGTTGGAGCGTTTTTTCATCATACAACGAGTCTATCCTTACGAAGGGAATATGCGGGATGTCATCCGTAAAAGATTCAAGGTTTACTTTTTTGACCTGGGCATACGCAATGCCGTTATCAGCGATTTTAGGGAACTGCCGCAACGCACAGACACCGGCCAATTGCTTGAAAACGCCGTAGTAATGGGCATACACAGAAGACTCAACTATGACCATACATTATCAGAAATATATTTTTGGAGAGATTACGACGGGAAAGAGGTTGACCTGTTGATTAAAAACCAGGAAAGGTTTACTGCAATAGAAGTCAAACTAAATAAGATTAAAGAAAAACTCCCCAAAGGATTCTTAAAACATTTTCCGCAAGCAGAAGTCTTTATAACCAATATCCGCAATGCATATCGATTTTGCTTATAACTTGCCCCCCCTGCCGAAAAACACTACAACATGTCTAAAAATCCGACATCCCTCGACTTCGCTCGGCATAAATCCCTCGTAAAATAATCCCAAAAGAGCGGGAAAGCAAATTGCTCAATCACTAAAAGGCTGTGGTCGCAAATATCCCGGAGCAGTAATCCCGGATTTAGTCACAAATCGTCCCCGATCACACAGAGAAAAAGGGTAACCTAAACCATTTCCCTTCTTAGAACCATACAGGGTAAAGCCAACCTCTGGCTTAGTGAGATTGGGGTCGATTTGGTTATCACTTCGGGATTACTACTCCGTGATATCCGGTAAAAGGAGGTAAATTAATGCCAAATCTTATACATGGAGAACTTAGTTATAGAGTCGTTGGCATTTTATATGCGGTGCACAGTGCTTTGGGGAGCGGATTCCAAGAAAAGTATTATCAAAGGGCAATAAGGCAAATCCTAGAGAAAGAAAAAATCCCTTACTTGGAACAAGTACGCACAGAATTAATTGTTTACGGGGTTTCTATCGGTAGGTACTACATTGACTTCATCATTGAAAACAAAATTGTATTAGAGATCAAAGCAAAAAACTATTTTTCCCAGAAAGACATCAAACAAGTCCTTGGATATCTCAAAAAAAGCGGGTTAGAACTGGGAATCCTAGCCGCCTTTACCCCGGATGGGCTAAAATTCAAGCGAATACTTCGTGGCAGAAACTCCTAACGCTTTCTCCCGGATCAGTAATCCCAAATTGGGTCACAAATCTTCCCCGATCTCCCAAAGAAAAGTGTTTTTTGAAGCTGTTCTGTTTCTTAGAAGTCAAATCGTTCCGCCAACCCCTAGTTCAGGGTGATTTGTGTGGATTGGGGTATCATTTAGCGATTACTTATCCGGAATTATTCGGGATCAACATAAAAAATTAGCCTTTGAGTGCAAGTTTTCCCCCCCTCAAGTCGATATTAATAATGTAGCGCCTTGAAAAAAAGTGCTTTTTACCGTCTAAATTCAGAGAAAAAGGTGCTATAATATGAGCCAGCAAAAAGGTGCCTGCCCTCTTTGCGCTTTTATAATATAGTAAGGAAGTTTTAAATTAATGCGCCTTACGAAGAGCAAGAAAAATTTATTCCAAACCCTAAAACCACTGTTGGTGTTTTTAGGAATCGGAATAATCTCCCTCTCTATAGGGATCGCATCTTCTCTCCCTTCTTATGCAGTGGAAAACGTTTCAAGTACTGGTACTTGGGTTACGCCAGGAGGCAAACAAACCTCCCCAACTCAAAAAAACAACTATGCAACCCAAGCTTATGGTCCTGATTCTTTCCCTACTACTAATCCCTGCCTCGGTCACGGTGCCGTTAAAGACGTTTTTCTTATAAGTGATATAACCTATTTAAAGACCAATTTCAATACTAACTATACCTTCCCACTAAACTTGCCAATGGTATCATCAAAAGCCACAAACGGAGATGGATGGGTCTATGCTGTTTTTAACACCAATACTACCCAATTTAGGATAGTAGCAGTAAATCTGAGAAAAAACAAAAAAGTAGTAAGTCCTGCTTACACTGGCAGAGCAAAATACGGTCCCATTGTATCTGGTACCAGCCCAGCTGGCGGCAATCCTTATGTCTATTTTTTCAGTTCAGACCATATTTTTAAATTTCATTTAAGCTTGGGAGATTCTACTTCTCTTATTACAGACTACACGGATAGCGGAGTTTTGCTCAAGGCTTCAGGGCAAAGTGTTGCGATACAAGGAGTCCCTACTTTGGTAAGTGATATGATTTATATCCCCACTAATAAAGGTATTGTTCGGTTCGATGTGAATGGTCAAACCAGCAACTTTTTTTATACCCCTGATGGGAGTGGAGCTGGTTCCAGTTTTATTGGCCCCGTTTTATATTATAACGAAAATTTTTATGCTGTAAACCAATTAGGGACATTATATTGCTTCACAACCGAAGATAACCAAGGAGCTCCTGTTTGGGATGCTTACATAGCGCCCTTAATTACAAATGATGCTAGCGATAATTCTTTGGGGCCTCCAAATCTCTATCCCATAGCAATTGATCCAGACAATGTAAATATTTATGTTGCAGGCAACAATGGTTATAATAAGCAGATACAAAAAATAAGAATGTCCGATGGTTTTTCGCTAAAAACTTGGACCAGCACAGATTTTTACCCTCATCAGTTTTTCTTTGCCGGCAGCTCCGTTTTTGTAAAGGGCGTTAATAGCCAGAGTAACTCTGGTCCCTTAGGAAAACAAATAATAAAACTAGAAACTTCACCTGAAACTAATCTTGATTATCCAGCAGAAGGAAAACATTCGCATAACAATGATTTATTGGGTAATGTGCTTTCACACGGAGGGTACCAAACAATCTCTCGGGTAGATACCTCAAAGTTTGTCTATAATTATTCAGATCCCCTGTCGACTTTTCAGGGCCCCTCTGTTTACGCGGATATTGCTAACACCTTTGGGTATCCTAACTGGTACATAGAGCAACATCCACACTCTTTAACCCCACTCATAGTTGGACCGGACAAAACCCTTTATGTTATTTATTATTTTTTAGATAATAATGTTTATACCCCCATTATAATGGCGTGGGGTGGAGAGCTAAACCCCCCTGGAATACCCCACCCTTCTGATAATAATGTCTACAATCAAGGATCATTTACGCTTCAATGGGATCCATGCAATAACCAGGATTCTCCTATAACATATTATATAGAAAAGAATGTTGTTGGCACTCCGGGTTCCGGAACTTTTCCTAGTGGTTATAACACTACAGAATGCACCTTTCACATCCCTATTCCCGGACAAACATTATTGGCAGAAGGACAAACACAGTGGCGCATTAGGGCGGTGGAACTTGGGGGTCAAAATGTTGATTCCAACCCCCTTGAGACTGCAATTAGTATCATTACAGACAAAACCCCCCCTACTTTTCCTGACCCTATCCCCTCTCTTACCGGGGTCTCTGTAGTAAGCAATGAAACTATAAGTGAAACCAAACGCGTTTGGACGTGGTCAGGACCAATTTCCCAAACCAACCAAGTAAAAAACTACTGGGTCAACTCAAAAAAACTATCCTACATGATCATGGGATGGACAGGAGCAACAGATGCGCTTTCAGGCCGTGCTTCCTACGAGATCACAGCAGGATCGTGGGAAACAGAATCGGTTTTTATGGGGATGCAGTGGGTTCCTGGTATCCCTCCTTTTGGAATGGGACACTATGAGGCCACATATGATTATTATGATACTTTTGTTGTAGATCCTTTTTATACTGAAAGTGATATATCCAAAACCCTAACCTCAAAAAACATATCCGGTATTAGCAGCATAGACAAAACCCTGTATTACAGAGTCAATGCCTATGACATGTCAGGCAATTATGGAAGCAGCGACCTAATTAAGGTCCATTTTGATGACACTGATCCTTCGTGGGGCACAGTAAAAATTTATGTGGATGCCTATCCCAACACTAATCCTGCTTATGACTGGTATGTATGGAGTAATGGAAATCATGTAATAACCTGGGAAGCTGCTACAGATAATGATCAAATTGCAAAATATGAGGTTATAAACACTGGTACCAACCAAATTCTAGCTACAATAGAAGCAAATATGCTGCGCACATATACCCTCCCCGCCAACACCCTGACCCAAACAAGCCCTTCTATAAGCATTAAAATAAGGGCTCGGGATAAAGCCGGTAACTATGCCGAGACTCCCCTTTTTACTCACATCAACTATGACTGGCACACGCCAAATCCTCCCTCAGGTATAATTTTGAGCGGTAAAAATGTTCAAAAAACCGCATCTGCACCTTATGACACATACACTACCCCCCTAACTTTTACTGTTACGTGGGAATGGGCAGATATAGAAGAACTCAATTTTAAGGAATTTGAGGTGGCCTATATCGCCTATCCCTATGGCGTTATCTATACTATCGAGGCTACAACTACACTAAAAACTGCTCAAGTGACCCTTCCTTTGTTAGGTTCTTATACTATAAAAGTTACTGCAAAAGACAAATCCGGACGCGAGAACATTGGTCCTCTTATAATAGTAAATGCATTGCTTACTACCACCATTACTTCTTACCCAGCCACTGCCAACGGAACAAA
>JAPLLA010000012.1:6752-43047 GCA_026387795.1 Candidatus Saganbacteria bacterium
CAAACGGCTGGTACACCAGCCCCTTTATTATAACCTGCGAAGCCGTAGCAGCACAAAGCATGAACATTAAAATATCGCCTGATGGCGATACCTCCTTAATCAACTCTTTAGATAATGGGAAGTTTACTTTCAAATATCCGACCTATTATGGCGACGCAATATCTCCAGACGGATCAAAAAACTTGGAAGTTTGGGCACATTCCCAGCCAAACGGAGACGGAGCACATGAGTCTCCCCACAAATACTTGGCTTTTAAATATGACGGGACTTCTCCTGAAGTAACTGAGGGGGACATTTCCTTATACCCCAATCAAAGCACCCAATTGGTAGGATCATCTGTTGCGGTATCCGTTGAAGCGTCCGATAGTGCCAGCGGGATCCAAGAAGTAAAAATAACCGTAAGCGGACTTGCTCCCATTGTTGCTGTTTATAGCTATGCGACAGGTACTTACAATGGATTAATCTCTTCTTTCCCGTCAAATGGAATCGTTTCTGTCTTAGCAAAAAACAATGCGGGCTTAACAACTAACATCTCAAAAACATTTGATCAAAGGGTTGGCCCAAATTCCAAAAAAACCTAAACAACTCCGGAAACACCTATATGCCAGGCCCCGGTGAACTTACAAACCCAGGTTCTAATTATTTCTGGTGTTCTGTAGATTTAGGTAATTATAAGCCTGTATCCATAACCATGGGAAACAATAAGCTCTATGTTATTGCAAATAGCGACGGCCATCCTGCAAGATTATTTGTATACACCATTGGCTCGACTGGAATAATGTCATATGGTTACACAAAGCAATATACCCTCTGGGGAAAAGTGACAAATTCACCAGCTATTGCCCAAAATGGCAGGATTTACATAGCCTCCTACAACGCCTCAAAACTATCCGGATCTATAGAAGCCTTTGAAATAGACACAGACACCAAGCTTTCCGCGTCTTTAGGTAATTGCGGTGAAATATTGTCTTCCCCTACTATCGATTTAGATGGCAATGTTTTCTTGATCGCCAATTCTAAAATATACAAGTTCAATCCGAGTTTAATCTCAACCTCTCTTACTTGCAACAATATTTCCCCAACGGCTTCCCCTGCCATATATATTCAAAGTGTGTACGATTGGTATATTATGGCCGCTTATTCCGGGGAAGCCAAAGTTGGCAGATTTTACTACGACAACCTCTCTTCATCATTTCTTCAAACCGAAGCAGGCATTGATTATTCCCCTGTTATGGCAACCGGTCCAGACGGCGACACATGTTACGTTGTAGACAAAAACCAGAAGCTTTATGCCATTAACCCTTACACTATGACTCAAAAATGGAAATCCAAAACACTAGACGGAACCATTATCAGTGCCCCGTTAATCAGCCCCCCTTATCAGGGAACTGGTACTTATGAGATTTATGTAATCACAAAAAAAGACGACATCAGTAAAAATGAGGGAGAACTCTGGAGGTTTCCTTCCCAGCCTACCGGCAACCTGGAAGATGTACAAGAAATTAGCAACAAAACCCTTAATAATGCTAATCCAAACTCAAATTATATTGTAAGCAGTAACAAGATTTTATACTACGCTGGTGCAGTGGAAAACTGCACTATCTCAGACAAGGCCATCCATGCCTATGACATAGGAAAACAAGAAGAAGTCGGGAATTACCAAAGCTACTATTATATTTTGGGATCGCCTATTCTTATTACCACCCCAAAAAACATAACTAGCACCAGGCCATATCTGTTTTTTGCCAAAGATACCGGCACCTTTAGTCAAATTATGAGAGTAACAGATACCACCTCGCCTGCTATCCCCCAATTTATTACTACCTCTACCGCTACAAATACCGGTACTTTTTCCCTTAGTTGGAATCCGGTAACAGACAACAGCGCACCTGTTTCTTATATGCTGAAAAAAAATAGTGTCGTCTATCAAACCCTAACAAATACCAGCTTTTTTGAGGGGGCAGGTCAACCTCTTGATGAAGGAATATATACATATAAATTAAGAGCTAAAGACTATTTGGAAAATGAAAGTAGTGGGGATAGTTCAGCCATCACAGTAAAGGTGGATAAAGTTAACCCTGCAAAACCTGCACTTAAAATACATAATATTGCCAAAAATTCTATCTCCTTAAGCTGGGAAGCAGTAACAGATCCTTACAGCGCAGGAAAATCTGGCGTAAGTGAATATATACTTAAATGGTCTGACAGTGTAAATATTACCAATGGTAATTGGGATACGATACCCGATTTTGTAACCCTAAATTATACTTTTGAAACCGGCAGTTTAGTGCAAACTGCTGAGGCCCTCAGCAGTAACACCCTGTACCATTTGGGGATACGGGTAAAAGATAATGCGGGCAACCTTTCCGATGTAGCCACTAAAGACGCAAAAACCATTTATGGCAGCGTTAAATCAGTTAAAATATTCTACTCCCCTCCCATGACCAATGGAGTAACATCTGTAGACTCCACCGGGACCCTTACCGCAGAAGTTCTGGACACGCAAGACAAGGCAATCGACCAAATCAATGTAAAGTGGAGCATTATCGATCCCCCATCCACCGAATTCTTATATCTTACCGACCCTGCAGCCGGCGCCCTGGCTTTAAATGATGTCCCCCAAACTCAAGCTGTTAAACTTAGGACCGGGACCGAGGTTGGAACCGTAAAAATAAAAGCAGAAGCAGGAGATAAGTCTAGCCCACAAGAACCCATAGAAATCGTCCCGGGCAAATTCTCACAGGTTGCAATCTTACCTGTTTTTGCCACCTATGAAGTAGGATCACAACAAAAATATGAACTATTCTTACAAGATAAATATGGAAACACTATTGACCCGAATGCAAGTTATTACAATAAAATCTATACAAAATTGCCGTATATACAATGGGATTGGAAGATCCTTAACCTCACTATTCCTGCTACTGCCGTAAATGTCCCGGATCTAAACAGCGTTAGTCTGGATACGGCTCAAATAACCATGCCTACTACTAGCGGCAGCGGCTTGTTGTTAGCTGGCTCTTGTACCATAGAAACTCCCGATAAAAAACAAACATCCGTAATCATAGATTTAATCCCCGGCCCGTTACATTCGTTTAAGCTTGATCCCCCAAGCAATACCTTGGGATTAAATTCCACCCAAAAGGTTAATATTATTAATGTTTATGATGCAAATCAAAACATTATTACCTCACTAAAATACAGTGATTTTATTGCCCCCTGGCTAATTACAGACGAAACAGGCGCAACTGTTGGAAGCAATATTGCAGATACGGACCCCTTGGCAGAACCCAATGCAATTGCTCTTTTTAAATCAAAAAACAAAGCCGGCACTTTCTGGGTTTCTGCCATCTATAAAGACAATCCAAACATTTTTGCCACTGCAACCTACATCATCACCCCAGACGCCCTGGCAAAATTTGAACTCTCAACCCTGGAAGTAAAAGCGCAAACTGGAAACGTTCCCCTCTTGGTGGTAAGGGCATCGGATGAAGTCAATAATCCTATTCCCGACGAAAAGCTCACAAATGATTATACCTTTAACTGGCAGCTTACAGGCCCCAAGCCAGGCTCTGGCAGTGCCATGGATAAATTCATTGATCATGCTACTAAGTGGAGCCAGGTAACATTTAAACCAGGCACCACAGCAGGAAGGTATGACTTGCTTGTCACTTGCGGCAATCCCTATGTGCACAAGGAATTAAAAGTCGTCCCGGACGTTCTTATAGGCGTAACCATAGAGCCGCAAAGCGCTACCTTGGAAATTACCGACACTACCAATATAACGCTCAAGCCCTACGACCAGTTTGGCAATAATATTTTCGAATATGACTCTGACATTATAAACGGCAATAATTTTTATTGGGACGTTTATTCTGTGAATGGCAACGGCACAGAAACAAAATTAGTAGGAACCCCTTATGGATATGTAGACAAAACGACCAATGGCAAGACTATTACTTTCCATGCCAATAACCCCAATGCTCCGCAAGGGACTCTAAAGAAAGCCGGCAAATATAGAGTTAAGGCTGTTTATATTAATGATACAAATATATTCTATGAAAGCGCTACCATTGAAGTAAGACCCGGAAAAATCGCCAGCTTTGTACCTATTATTTACAAAGACCCAATGGGCCCGGTTCCCCCTATAAATAGCTTTTCAATAAACGCCTGGGACGGAAACACCAGCTCTCTTTCTCCCCAGCCATTTAACGCTGACTTGCTCGCAGAGATAAAAGACGAATATGGAAACTATTATAAAAAGCTCTATACTCATCCTTCTTACCTAGAAAACCAGCTAGAGTTCCAGGTTACTCCCTATGCCCCAGGAACATCACTGGAAGCTCTAATTACCTTTATGGATGTCAATACTTTTGGCGCCTACAATTATGTGGGCGGATTAAGAAAATTCCACACTCCCAAAGCCGGCACCTATACTATTACAGTCTCTTTCCCGGGCAACCCGTACGACTTGCCCAGCCAGCAATATACTGTAACTGTAAATCCGTTAAGCATGTCTAAAATTTCACTCGAAGCAAGCACCAATACCATAAATCTGGCCAACCCGCCTTCTGTGGTAACTTTGGAAGCGCTTCTGCAAGATAAATATTGGAATAAGCTCCCCCTCCCTGCCGGACAAAAAATCACCTGGATACATAATCACGCCGCTGGTAACTTTAATTACAACAATTTGACACAAACAACCATGGAAGTAACTGACATGAACAATAATTTACTTAATTTGCCTGAAAGCCACAATTTTGCCAGGCAGGGCCTTCACACTCTACAGGTGTATAATGGTACTATAGGCTCTTCCAATCCAGTCAACTTAAACGTCATCCCAGGCATCTGGAAAAACCTAACCTTAAGCTTTGACCAAAGCAGTGTACTGTTAACAAAAAATAATGTCCCTTTAAACCAATCTGTACCGATCTGGATAAAAGAAGCTAAAGATAGCTATGACAACCCTGTCATAGGACCCACGTGGAGTGCATTTAAAGAGGTGTATACAGTAACAATTACCAGGGACGGCACTACCCAAACCTACCCTGGTTTCATTGACGCAGGAGAGACTCCTACCAACGCAGACCCCTACACCATTGCTTCTTTTAATTCAGGAGATGTAGCTGGAAAATTCTACATTACCAGACAAAACAAAACCGTCCCTGCGGAAAAATGGACCTATGTAATCACCGTAACCCCGGAAGCCCTGTCCTCTTTTGACTGGAAAATCACGCCTGCAAATCCTACTGTTGACGACAAGATTACTTTTGAAGCTTACAATTTAAAAGACAACCAAGGAAATAAAATTGAACCTGCTACATTTACCGATGGCGCAAACTTGAGATGGGTCATGACCAACAGCCCTGGCGGCGGCGGAGTAATGCGCGTGCTGGGCACAGGGCTTACTTTGGAAGGAGTACTCCCGGCCAGCTTTGAAAGCTACGGTTCAGGATACTTTGATTTTAAAGCCAGCTACAACTTGGGAACAGTAAGCTCAACTAAAACAAACGTCTATATTTCCGGCGGTACACTTGAGTCATTTACTGTTACTTCAGAGCCCTATTCCATAGTGATCCTGCCCGGGCACGAAAGCAATATCACCTTAAAAACAGCGAAAGACTACCACGGCAACAATAAGATTCCCGAACTAAACGCTTCCAATGATTTTGAGTGGGCCATTACGTACCATGACCCAGCTACTGGCTCGATCACTGACCCCCACCCTACTTGGGCAAAGTTTGAAGCATTAAACGCTACAGGCAAGAAATTTGTTCTAGGAAGTGATCCAAAACCTTGGTACCACGATATCACGGTTAAACATACTGCAAGCGGGAAAACTGCATATGCAGAAGTAAAAGTAAAAAATGATGTGCTTAATTCGTTTAAGATAAAAACCATTACTCCTACTTCTACTGGCGATATAACGGAAATCCCGCCTATTACAGTTACTGCCACAAATAATCCTACCCCAGAACCGGGAATACTGCTTTTTGAAGGTGTAGATAAAAATGGCTACCCCGTTTCTGATGCTGCATTAATTGGATATGATTTTAATTGGTCAATTGTAGGCAATCCGGACGGAGTTGCCTTAATGGAACTCGACGCACCAATTCCAATAACATTCGCACGCATATTAAAACACAAAAACATTGCCGGTAAATATACTATTAAAATCGTTTATGCAGGCAGCAACCCGGATATTGTTAAGCTTGCTACAGTAGAAGTGCTGCCCGGGCCACTAACAGGGGCATTAAAAATCGTACCAGAAACTCCTATTGTTAATCTGGAAACCGACCTGGACTACACCCGTATTCTTACCCTGGAAGGTAAAGATCCATTTGGAAATTACATAACTGCTTCTGCAGAAAATACCTATTGGAATATCTTAAACCCCACAGACATTATTATTAAATCCTTTCCGAAAACCAACCCAATATCATGGGGCACTTCCGAAGCTGGACAATATAAGTTAAAAGTTACTTTACTTGATCCACCTCTTCCTATAGTCGAAACCATCTTTACCGTCTATCCCGCCAACCTGGCAACCCTGGAGCTTTTTGCTGCTGATACAGTAGGTCTAAAAACTGTAGCAAATATCACTTACGAAGCTACGGACAAATATGGAAATACAGTAAGCAAACCTTTACTGAGCACTTTCACTTATACCGTAACCCGAGAAAATAGTGAGTCTTCACAAAAGAGCAAGTTAACCGCAGGCACAGGCGGGGCTTTTGCAAGGTTCGCTCCAGGCACCACTGCAGACAAATATTATTTTACATTCAGCAAAGAGGGAGTAAATATAATTAATGACACCTTTACAATTACCTCTACTCCGGGGGGCATTAGCACCTTCTCTGTAACTTGGGAACCACTTGTCCCAACCGTGACCGATACTTTCACTTTATATATTTCGGACCCCAAAGACAGCGATGGGAACATTATTAACATGAGTACGCTTACGAAGGGTGGTTTTGCTTACGAAATAGGAATCGGACCTATCGGCACGTATCCTGCCCCACAAGCACCAAAGCATAACGACTTAGATTATAAGTATTCTTTCGAACTACCGGAACCAACCAGTTACTTTAGCCGCAATTCCGGAGACTATAAATTTACGGTCACCTATAACAACTGTGCGCCGCAAGATGTAACTGTAAACTTTAAGCCCGCAGCACTGGACAACATTACCCTAAAATCGAATAAAGCCTCTACCCCAATTGTAGGCGGCACTGTAAACATTTGGATCGATTCCGCAAAAGACCAGTTCCAAAACGAACAAGCTACGAATTTTAAACAGGGGGATTTCTTCTGGAAAATCTTGGGACCAAATGGCAACCAGATTTCAGACCTCAAGGCAGCCTTTATCGCAGGGAAAGATACTGACGGAAAACCCGGCAAGACTTTGACCATTGCTTCATTTGAAGCCGGAATTTACACATTGGTAGCAACCTATGCTCCAAACGGCGTACCAACCGATATAACAGATATAACAGACGACATTACCATTGAAGCTACTCCTGATACTTATCACTTTCTAGACGTAAAAATATGCGCAAGCGGAGGAGAGCTGGGATTTGGGCCGGTCAATATTTCTGCAGGTGGTACTGCAGAAATATGGGTACAAAGTGCCAAAGACCAATATCAAAACACAACCACAGGCCCAACCTACAACCAGTTTCTGGCTTACTATAGCCCTGTAACCATAACCAAAGAAGGAGCCCCTGGGGGTTTCGAGTCTCTCTTTTCTTCCGCAGACCAGCCCAAGAAAACTCCGTACAAGGTTGGCAAGTTTGTTCCTACTGCTGCAGGTAAATACTACCTAAGCGGAACAGAACCAAATAGCGGCATTGTTGGGACCTTTGTAATTAATGTTGTTCCCGCAGGTCTGGCAAAAATTGAGCTTGGTGCAAACTGGGCAAGTGCTCCTTTTTCACCAATAGAAGATCTTTCTGCCATATCAGTAGACTCGCCTACAGTCATGCTCTCTATCATAGGCAAAGATGCATTTAATAATCCCACACCTCCTAATACTATGGCATTTAATCAAGGTTTTACCTGGCTGCCAACGGGAATAGTAAGCCCATTACATTTCATTCCTACTCCAGAGGTAACATTTGCTCCATCAGGGGCCCTACTCGGTAAAAATGTAATCACTGTTTACCATACCACCACAACTACTCTTATTGCCACCAAAGAAATCACCGTGGTTTCCGGCGCTGCTCATCATCTAATCCTAAGCACCGAAGCAGCAAGTATTAAAGTAGACACCGGCAATACCAAAATCTATTACACAGTACAAGATGTAAACAACAATCCAAAAACAGGCATCGGCCTTTCTGATCTTGCCTGGATCGTAAAGAAAAACGGGCTGGTCCAAGAAAACCCTCTCTCATATTTTACCGACTTCCAAAACGGCATCGCTAAATTTAAACCGGGGGAACAGAGTGGGATCTTTACCATAGTAGCGCAGTATGCCGCCCTGGGAACACAAGAATTAACAATCACCGTAACCCCGGATGTCTTGTTCAGTTTTAGCGTTACCCCTGCAAATGCGGTGATTGCCGAAAACACTCCCCAAACATCCTTTAGTATTGTCAATGTCAAAGATAAATTTGAAAACCCAATTACCGACCTTTCCAACTATTATTTCTATTGGCCGGAAACTACTATAAAGCCCAACGGAGAAACTGCCACTGCTTTTGGCACTGGTTACGGACTGGGCTGGGTAGCAACACTTGAGACTCTCCCAGCCATGGAAAAGACTTTCCAAATCAACGCTTCCAAACAAGGTGACGTTTCTCCAAAAGCGCATTACGACTTAAAAGTAACTATTACCCCAAGCGCAATTTACTTTGACAAACTTGCAATCAACGGCGTGCTACCCGGAGCAACCACTACTGATAATGACATAATATTAATTACCCCCAAAGCCTTTGGCCAAATGGTCAAGGATGAGATTTACCATCTGACCTGGACTACAGGCATTGGAAGCATTCCGGATGATTTAAGTCTGGGAATAAATAAAGATAAGCATGTAATTCCTTATACTGTTGGCACTGCAGCCGGAGTCTACGAGCTGCAGTTGGCTGCAGAGTCTACAACCGGAACATTAATTACTACCATAGACGTAAACGTGGTTGCAGATAAAATACATACTTTTGATTTTTCTCTTCCATCAAATATCACTGCCGGAACAATAGGGACCACAACCTGGTCCGGTTTGTTTGCAAATTCCATACAAGTGACTACTGCAGAAGACCAATATAAAAACGCCATTGATGCCAATACTGCAAAAGCTTCTGTAACCTGGAAGATTGGTGGTGCTACAGCAGCAAATGATACGCCATTTACAAAAGCCGGTACTTATACCATTGCCGCAAACTGGAAAGATGCCAATAATGTTAACCGTACAACGTCTGAAGTTTTAACCGTAATTCCTTCCACTACTATTGGCTCCGTTAAAATCATTGCAGATAAAACCTTGGTCACCGTAAAAGGTCCAACCGTTAATTTAACGCTCGAAGGCTATGACACTTTTGGCAATGTTGTTTCTGTGGACACTCTTGACAACACAAGCTTTGGCTGGCAGGGAATAACTAAACTGCTTGCGCCAACCTGGAAAGCGATTTTTAGCCCCTCGCCCTACGAGTTTCTGCCAGGTGAGTTCACACTGCAAAAAGATCCAGGCACTTATGTAGTAACGGTTTTCCGGATGCCGCTGGTGGATCAAATAAAAGACAGTATTCTTCTTACTGTAGAAGCCGGCAGCGCGAATTCTGTTGTTCTCACCAGCGAGGCAAATGCAAATACCGTCAGGGTAAGCGACCCGGATAAAGCCAGCGCCACTTTTGTAAAACTCTATTACACTGTAAAAGATGAACTTGGCAACCCTCTGCCAAATATTGTCTTAGACAAAGCCGATAACTGGACCGTAAAAAAGAACAGCGTCATCCAGGAAGATCCCCTGGATTATATTGCCAACATCGCTGCCGGACAGGCTAAGTTTAAACCCGGAGAAAAAACCGGGGAATTTATCATCCAGGCAAAATACGGGGAGCTTTCTTCTGCCAAAACCATTACCGCAACCCCCGAAGCACTAAAGAGTTTTGCAATCGCTCCAACCAATGTTGTAGTAGCAGCGTTGGAAACCCAGGGGCTCTCTTTCCATATTGCCAATGCAATAGATACTTTTGACAATTCAATTACCGGCAACTTCTTAAACGATTACGTGTTCAAGTGGCCTCGCACTACCATAAGCCCTACCAACGGCGCATCTGTCCCTGCACTCCTTGCCGATCCTGCAACCGATGATAACATAGGGGTAAAAGCTGTATTGCAGCCGCTCCCTGCCAAAGATTACACATTTACTGTTAATGCATACAAAGGAGCCATAGCTAACCCGCTTTTAAAGAGTGCAGACCTTAGTGTAAAAGTAACTGCCAGCGAAATCTACTTTACCCCTGCCCTAATAGAAAATGTGGCGCCGGGAACAATCGTTGAGAACTTGATACTGAAAAGACCGGCTAATTTTGACGCCAACCTGGAAAGCGGGGTCTTTGAACCGCTGGTCTGGACCGCTGGAGAAGGGGTATTTAAATCAAACACCAACCTGGACAATATTAAATATCAGGTGGGAACAGGGGCCAAGCTCTACACCATGGAAGTCTCTACATATTCGCCATATTCGCCCACACTCAAACTTGATGCTAAACTGACTTTTGCAGTTATACCCGGCCCTGTAAAAACCTTTAATTTTGATCTTGACCCAGCCTCATATACGGTTGGACAATCTGCAACCATTAAAATAAACAGTGCAGTTTTAGATGCTTATAATAATGAGATTGTTGATATGAATAAGATAAGAAACGAAGTAAAAATTGAGGTCACGCCATCTGCCACTGCCCCCTCTGTCAATGAAGAGGGGGACGGCGTGACATTTGGCTCCACCGGAGCTTTCACGCAAATTGGCACGTACACCTTTACAGCCAAAACCAACAGCGGCACTGTTTTAGCTACCAAACTAGCTACAGTAGAACTAGCTTCAGTTACGAATTTAAATCTAACCGCAGCCAAACCAAATCCACTTGGCTTTGGGGAAACCGCTGAACTCTCCTTAACCAATGACCAATCTATTCCTCTTGCAAAAACAGACGTTACCTGGATTGTATCTCTGGAGGGGGTAACCAAAGCCGCGGGTAACCTTACTAAAGTTTCTGAATTTATTAAAGCTTCTGAACTGGAAAATGGGTTTGCGCTCTTTAACCCGGGGACCAAAGCCGGAGAATTTACAGTCTCTGTAAACTATAACAATACTCCCAGCAATGTACTAAAAGTATCCGTAACAGCCGGGGCGCTTAAGACCTTTACCGTAAGCCCTGCCAAAATCGCTATTAACATTAATCCAATTAAGCCGGTTCAAGTAACTATCGAAGCTAAAGATGCTAATGGGAACATTATTAGAAACCTTTCTGCTTACACCTTTAATTGGAATCAGTTTGTAGAAAATGAACAAGGCGATGTACAAGCGATCACCATTACCAACAAGGGTTCCATTGCTACCTGGATACCTGGAATACCTAGCGGGATCTACAACTTGGCTGTTACAGAAAATACTTCCGGGGCAAACGCCACTGTAAAAGTAGTCGTAGTACCGGATAGTGTTACTTTTGATAAGACCCTGGTTACCACAGAAGTAAACACTGCGGTAAGTCCAAAACTAAAGTTAATTGTACCTGCACAATTTAGCGACATGTTTGCAGGAGACAATCCTCCAAGCACAGACAAGCCAATAAAGCTTTACTGGAATGCGGGCAAGGGAACTGTAAACAAGAGCAGTTTAAACAGCATTACCTACACCCCAGGCATTACTGCCGAAGTTTATCACTTAACTGTTACCTATGAGGCTCTAGGAAAAGTAACCGAAAGCATAGTGGACATCAATGCAATCCCTGGATTAACGAATTCCATGGCTCTTTTCCTTTCTACAAACGAAGTAGAAGCCGGACAAACTATCGACATATTTGCGGTAGGCGGAAGTGCAAAAGATGTTTATGGAAACATGATCACTGATATTCCTGCCATTCGGGATGATGTAGTCTTTTCGTTCTCACCTACTGCTTCTGCTCCTGAAATAGTAGAAACCGGGGAATTCACGCTTGCCAAGACTTTGCCTTTCCCGTCTGAAGGAGCCTATACTTTAATCGCTAAAAATACCAACAATAAAACGTTGGATGAAAAGACTATTAAAGTAAATCAAGCAGTTTTGGTTACCATGATCTTAACCGCAGAACAAGAAAACCTTGCCTTTGGAGGCAACACTGAATTTACACTCTATGCTGCATCTCACCAAGGAGCAATCACTCTTACTAAAGATATGATTACTGCTTGGAAAGTAATGGTAAACGGTGAAATTGCTGATGCCTCTACTGCCAATAAATTAATCGTAGACCCAACTGCAGGAGGCGTTGCTTCCTTTAACCCTGGCACCAAAGCCGGAACATTTGAAATCACAGCTGCTTACAATAACATGGAAAGTAATCCGGTTACTGTTAGTGTGGCTACCGGCAACCTGGCCAAGTTCAGCATCTCTATTATAAAACCTGTTGTTGGAGCCTACTCTACCAAAGAACTGTCAGTCATCAAGGCTATTGATGGCTCAGACAACCCCATTTTAAACCTTGCTCCTTACCGCTTCGTATGGCAAGGTGAAAATAATGATGTTGTTAATCCTCTTACCGGTGGCAATGTCCAGGCATTTGTTACTGCCGGAAACGGTGAAAAAACAATCTGGAAAGCTCTTCCCCCAGCCAAATACACTGGCTTAAGCGTCAAAGCCTACAAAGGTGAAGATGAAAACGAACTCTATTCCGTTTCATTTACCGTTAATGTCACTCCAAACGAGCTCTTCTTTGAAGAGGAAAGTCCCATGTATGTCCCTGCTTCCAATAATCCGGTTACACTAAAAATAGTCAGGCCCGATGCTTTTGATCAGATGCTCGCTGACAAGATCTTTACCCCTTCTTGGAATCCGGGAGACGGAAAACTGATATCCAAGAGCAACCTGGACAAAATAGAATATAAGGTTTCTACTGAGGCAGGTACTCTCCATGTTTTAACGTTTACCGCAACTTCCAGCGTAAAAACCTTAATTGCTTCCATTGATGTAATTGTAAAAGCAGCTCCTATTACCAGCTTTGAATACTATTTGCCAAAAAATACCATTGAAGTAGGCCAAACCCTGGAAGTCTTTGCAAAAGACAACACAGCAACGGATGTTTACGGCAACATTGTTAGTGAGATCAAAACCATAAGGGACGAAATTAACTTTACCCTCTCCTCTGCTACAGGCAACCCAGTCCCTGACATTGCGGAAGGGGGAAGCAAAAACCTTTCAGGCACAGGTCAGCTCTTTGGTACCATTGGCAAATTCTCTGCAGCAGGGACCTATACCCTAACTGCCAAAAATGCCGACGGCAAAACTTTGGCTACCAAAACCATTACTGTCACAAAAGCATCTTTGACCGATCTGAATTTGAGCGTGGGTGAAGGAAAATCCAACCTTGATTTTGGCGAAGCCACTGACCTTTATTTAACCGCATCTGCCGACCAAGGAACAATCCCATTATCCAAAACAGAAATCGCTTGGAAGGTAATGGTAAAAGATGTAATTACCAATACTCCCAAGGATTTCATCAAGTTTGGGCGGTCTACAACACCACCCCAAGTAATACTATTGAAATAAATGTGGCTCCTGGGGAACTTGCGACCTTTAGCATCTCTCCTGTAAACCCTGTTGTTGCTGCCAACTCTACTAAAGAGTTCTCTATTATTAATGCCAAAGACGGATCTGGAAACTCTATATTGGACCTTGCTCCATATACTTTTGCATGGACCGAAAACATTACCAATCCTCTTACCTTTGGTACCGATAAGGCCTTTGTTGCTGTTGGAAAAGGCGAAAAAGCAATCTGGCAGGCTCTTCCCGCAGCCAAATATACCGGCCTAAGCGTAACCGCACGTAAGGGTGAAACCGACATTGATACCGTTACCTTTAACGTTACCGTCACCCCCAACGAAATCTTTTTCAAGGAAAATCCTAAGGTTGTCCAAGCTTCCCATGATCCTGTCACTCTTATTCTGGATCGGCCTGCTGAATTTGACCAAATGGTTGGCAGCACTTATACGCTCTCCTGGGATCCAGGCAACCGGAGCTTTAAAGCGGCTCCTACTGTCAATAATATTCAATACCTTCCAGGCATTACTGCTGAACAAACCTGCACTGTAAAACTTATTGCTTCTTCCGAAGTCAAAACCCTGGTTGCTTCAGTTGATGTCAAGGTAATCCCTGCTGCTATTACCAGCTTTGAATGCTACTTGCCAAAAGACACCATTGAAGTAGGTGAAAACCTGAAGATCTTTGCAGTAGACGGTAAAGCAAAAGATATTTACAATAACCAGATTAAAGACGTCTCTACTATGAGGGATGAAATCAACTTTACCGTTGCCTCTACCGCAGGCAACCCAGTCCCTGCCATAGTGGAAGACGGTACCGAAACCCTTCCTGACACAGGACCGCTCTTTGGCACTATTGGAAAATTCTCTGCCGCAGGCACCTATACCCTAACTGCCAAAGATGCAAACAACAAAACTCTGGCAGTAAAAACTATTACTGTTAATAAAGCATCCTTGACCAACTTAACTCTTGAGGCTGAAAACACTAACCTGGCTTTTGGTGAAACAACCGAACTCTCGTTAAAAGCTGCTTCCAAGCAAGGAGACATCTCCTTATCCAAAAAAGATAAAGATATCACATGGAAAGTAATGGTAAATGGTGTAACTGCAGATGCAACTACTACCAAGAAATTAATTGTAGACCCAACTGCCGGAGGCTTTGCTTCATTTAACCCTGGCACTACGGCCGGCAACTTTAAAGTTTGGGCAATCTACAATGGCACCTCCAGCAACATTAAAGACCTGGTAGTTGCTCCTTCTATACTCAATTCATTTACCATTGACCCGTCTGCCCCAATCGTTGGAATAAGTGCTGTGCAGACTTTGACCATTAAAGCCAAAGATATTCACCTTAATCCAATTACAGACCTCTCTGGTTACACTTTTAAGTGGGATAAAGATGTTAACCTGCCCAACGGCACTACGCTCAAAAACGTCATTGTTACCAATGCCAACGGAACAGTTGCAACCTGGGAAGGCTCCCCAGCAGCCGGTATTTACGATGTAAACGTTTCCGAAGAAGGTATCACCGGTAAGACCGGAAAAGTTACTATTACGGTAACCCCGAACGAAGTCCATTTTAATAAAGCAAAAGTAGTCACCTCCCCTGGCCAAGCTGTAGAACTGGTCTTAGTTCGGCCCGCTAGTTTTGATACCATGTTTAGCCAGGGCAAAGTAAAGCTTGATTGGGATGCAGGGAAAGGGATACTGGATAGAAGCAACCTTGACAACATCAGTTATAAGCCCGGAACCGAAGCCAAGGATTATTTTCTAAAGGTTTCTTACACAGCCAACGGCACTACTACCGTAAGTGCTGTTACTATTGTTGTAGAACCTGGCCCATTATCAGGCTTTGATTTCAATTTTGAAAACAACTCTGTGCAACTGGAAGATAAATTAATCATTAAAACCAGCCTTGCCCAAGATGCTTATGGCAACGAGATTTCAGATATCAGCAAGATCAGGGAAGCAGTTGCCTTTACCTCAAACTCCGGAGCCAAGATCTCTGAAGAGGGAAGCTCCCTAGCCTTCCTGGAAGGCTTCTCCGGTGTGGGTTCTTATACCCTTACCGCAGCTTGGGGCTCTGGCAACACAAAACCCCACTCATTTACTGTCACTACACCAACAGTACACGATGTGAAACTGGAAACTATTGGCAACAGTATAGCTGCAGGAGGAAAACTTGAATTAAGGGCTACCGCAGTTTCCAATTTTACCGGCAAAACCCTGCTTCTAAAGAAAGATAGCGTTGATTGGGCCATAAAGAAAGACGGGATCCCAATCGATAATCCTTTTTCAGTGCTCACTGATTCTACTACCAACACTGCAGCCTTTACCACTACCAAGGCTTCTGTTTATACCATTAAAGCAGGGTTCAATGGTCAAGAGAGCGCAGCAAAAACCATTACTGTTAACCCCGGAGAATTAATTAACTTCACTGTTCTTTCTCCTGAAATCACCCTTGCAGTTTCTGCAACCAAGGAATTCAGCATCATTAACCCTGTAGACAGCTATGGCAATACCGTAGACCTTAAGAACTATAGCATTAACTGGGATCCATCCTTAATTGACGCCATCGGCAATTCATTTACAGCTTTTGATCCATTTACCGGAACCCAGACTGTTTTCCAGGGTGCACCCAGCAGCGGCAAATATACTGTCCATGTATCCTCTTCCAATGGAATACAAAAAACCATTACTATCAATGTCATACCAAACACCATAGCATTCCAGCCCAATTACGTTGTAATGAACCCTCAGGAATCAAAGACTCTGACACTGGTAATTCTAGGGAGTGAATCGCTAAACATTACTGCTGCGAATATCAAAAAATGGGAATTTGACGGACCAAAACCCGGGGCTTCCTGGAGCCATGAATCATTGGACAATATCGTCTTCAAAGCTGGGGACAAGTCCGGAACTTACACTCTAAAAGCTATGTATAATGATTTGACGGCTGAAGCAACTATTATAGTCAAAGGTGATGTTGCAAACATTAGACTGGATACTACTACACACGAAGTAGACGTAGATTCACAGGCTGCACTTACTGTAACCGGTTATGACGCAGCCAATATTGACGTCACATCCAAGCTTGTAAGTGATGATATTACCTGGGAAGTATACAAGGTTACAACCGGTGGAGAAGAAAAGATAGACTCCAAATACGTTGATATATTCTTGAGCTCTATATCCGGCAAAACTGCAACCTTTAAGACTACTTACCTTGGAGATTATAAAGTAAAAGTACTCTATAAAGGATCGGAAGACGAGGTTTCCCTAAAAGCACTAGCCGGAGAAATTGAATCCGTAAAAGTTGTATCTACCCCGGAAAGCATAGAAGAAGGAGAAACCGCAGATTTAATTATAACTGCTTATGACTCAAAGAATAATGATGTGACCGGCAAAATCAAGGCAAAACAGCTAAGCTGGAGCACAGATTCTTCTTATGCTGGAATCACTACCACCTCCAACGTCAACAAGGCCACTTTTACTTCTGTCAAAGCAGGCACTTATAACGCAACCGTATCTTATGATAACGGTAAACCATATAAAGATCATAAGGTTTATAGTGATTCCCATCCAATCAAAGTAACAGAGGCGCAACTCGCCAGCTTTACTCTGGAAGCACAACCCAAAGCTCCAAAAGTAAATGAAACCTCTACCCTAAAAGTCCGGGCTTTAAGCACCAAAGGAAAGCCTATGGATAAACCGGTTAATGCAGACTTTACCTGGAGCGTAAGCAACGATCTGGCCACCATTGATGAGCAAGGGATATTAACCGCAAAAACCTTAACCGGGATCTGCACTGTTACGGCCCAAAAAGGCGATATCACCTCCAGCACAGAAGTAATCGTCAAAGCCGGTGACATTAGCGGAGAGGTCGCGATAAAAGAAGCGGGTGGGCTAAGTCTTACCAATATTATTATTGAAAAAGGCGACCAAATTAAACTCTCTGCTACCGCAAAAGATATTTACGGCAATACCATTGATGAACCGGAAATACAGTGGAACGGATCTGCTCCTACCAGTGAATACACCTACATCGGGGATGCTCTGGATAAGCAAGTTATTAAATTAAACCATGCCGGCGGCACACAAGAAATTCAGCTCATGGTTATTCCAAAAATCGACCATATTACAGTCTCCATGCCCGGCAGTCTACAGACCGATCAGAACAGCTACGTAACCGCAGAAGTCTATGGGGAAGACGGAAAAATTGTAAACCTGGGCACCTATGGCATTACCCTGGAGTGGACTGTCTCCACCGATAACGTAGCAAAAATCAGTACAGTTAATAATGTCAATACAATTAAAACCTTACAAGAGGAAGGGTCTTACACCGTAGCTGCTCAGTTTAAGACCTCGCTTAGAACAATCAGTAATTATAAGATCTTACAGATCTCTTCCGGAGGGCCTAAGTTTATATTAAAACTGGATAACGAAGTAGTTACCAACCCAAGTGAAAAACGGGTCGTTAACCCTAACGTAAGCATCAATATTACTGTTAACGATGGGAACGGAGTGATTTCTGGCTTGGTAAAAATATCCCTGGACGGCAACCCGCTTAACGCAGGAGCTGACACCTACGGTATTACTACCATCCAGGAGGTGGGAGGACAAGCAGTCACTTCTCTGGCTATTGCATTCTCTTCCGGGTTTAACCTGAAACCAGGAGAACACGCCTTAAAGATTGAAGCCGAAGATACCACTGGTGAAAAATCCAAGTTGGAAATTGCTAACCTGGTAGTTTATGCGGAAACAGGGGTAACCGGAAGGGTTGCAAACTATCCTAATCCATTTAAACCTGCCCAGGGCCAGGGAACCAAATTCAGCTATACCTTAACCGCTGCTGCAGACATTAAGATCATGGTCTATGACCTTACCGGCCGCATGGTATGGCAGACCTTTATTGCCAAAGACCCAGTTGGTTCAGGAACCACCGGGTCACCAGGCGCCGGAGGTAAAGCAGGCTACAACGAGGTTTCTTGGAACGGTATCAATTCGTTCAATGAATACCTTGGCAACGGTGTCTATGTCTACGTGATCATGAGTGACAATAAACTGCTTGGCAGAAGTCAACTTGCGGTAGCGGACTAGCCTCACCTGCCCCAAAAAATATTTTCTCCTTTCATGCAAGTTTTTCATTGCTCACCCCGATAGTATATATGGAAGCGGAGTTTAGGAGTGAGGAGAGCCGGGGTTCATGGCCATCTGCTTAAAAAGAATAGAGCTTATACTATATCTAATATAGAGTATCTATATATAGGTGTAGCGATAGACAAAGAGCAATTCTCAAGCAAGATGGGACCTGCTCTTTTTTTTGTTTAAAAGGAAAGCTGAATGCATAAACAAGTACAAAAAAATATTAGTTTAAAAAACAGGATCAAAAACATAGTTGTTTTGATCACCCTTTTCTTGCTACTTACACAAATCTCCTCATTTGCAGCCAAAACCGGGGTAGACATTAACTTTGCAGGAGTCAGCGCACGCTCCATAGCCATGGGCAATGCTTCTACTGCTATTACGGAGAATGCGGAAGCAATCTTCGTAAACCCAGCTGGAATTGCTACCACCCGCGGCTGGAGCTTTACCAGTATGTCTACCAAGCTCATGGAAACCGTAGATTATCAGATGCTGGGCGGCACCTATGCCACCAGCGTCGGCGTATTCGGATTAGGCTATCTGGGAGCCCAATCCCCTGCAGGATACTACACCACAGACCAAGCCAGCGTTAATGCTGCCCCTTCCATGGCATATGCAGACCGCTTGCTCTTTGTCTCCTACGCTGCTTCCCTTAACAATACAATTAAAGTACCGGACAATATGGGGGAATTATATGTAGGAGCAAACCTGAAATGCCAGAGCAAAGGATTAAGCGGCGGATTCACAAACTCCGGAAGCGGCTATTCCTCTGATTTGGGATTACTGGTAAAAGCAAACGAAAACACCAGTTTTGGCGTTTCACTCCAAAACGTGATCAGCAGTTTAACTTGGACTAGCGGTGCACAAGAAAAAATCGAATCAGCAGCAAAAATCGGGGTAGCCCACAGATTTGAAATCTACTCAGAAAAAGTCCTGGTTTCCGCAGACCTGCATACCAGCTCTTTAAGCAATGCTCCCATGACCTATCATGTTGGAGCGGAATACAAGCCCATGAACATCCTTGCTTTAAGGATTGGACTTGACCAAGTAGCCGCAGCTGCCAGCAGTTCCACTGTAAGCACTGCAACCAACCTGACTGCAGGGGTTGGCCTCAATCTAGCGGGGGTCAGCTTTGATTATGCTTACCATCAAGACAGCTCTTTATCTCAAAACAATTGCCATTATTTCTCTCTTTCTTATGCACCTGAAACCATTAACAAGAGATCCGTACAAAAACCCGTAGTCAATACCGAAGTAAAAACCAACTTACCGGAATTAAATTATGCAAGCGCACTGGACAAGAAAGTAGAAAACAAAAATAGCAATAAGAGCAAAATCGTCATGGACGCAGACCTGGCCAAGCTCATGGAAATCAGCAAATAACTTAATACCTAGTTAATAATAAAGAGTGGGGCATCTATTAAGCAGATGGCGTGCCCCCTCTTTTTTTTTGGGCAAAAACTCCCCACCCCTACAGTATCAACATCGCATCGCCAAATGAGTAGAAGCGGTACTTCTTTTCAATCGCCTCCTGATATGCTTTCATGATGAAATCACGACCCGCAAAAGCAGAGACCAGCATAATGAGCGTGGACCGCGGCCAGTGGAAGTTTGTGATCATGGCATCTACGACCTTGAATTGGTAGCCAGGAGAGATGAAAAGAGTAGTTTCTCCTTTAAACGGCTTCCCCTCTGCAGCCTCAAGCGACCGAACTACCGTAGTCCCCACCGCAACCACCCTGCGCCCTTCTGCCTTGGCAGCTAAGATCTCTTTTGAGGCCTCTTTTGAAACCTCCAGATATTCGCTGTGCATGGGGTGATCTTCAATGTAGTCCGCAAAAACAGGGCGGAAGGTTGCAAGCCCAGTGTGGAGAGTGATCTTTGTAGTCTTGACACCTTTTTCTCTGATCCTTTCCAGCAGCTCTTTTGAAAAATGTAGCCCCGCAGTCGGCGCAGCAGATGCACCTTCCTTCTCCGCATAAACCGTCTGATATCGCTCTTTGAGATCTGGTGTACTGGTGCGCTGCTTGTCCACCGTAGCTTTAGCGAAGGTGGAGTGATCTGGTGCTCTGATGTATGGTGGTAACGGCACCTGCCCTATCTTTTCAAGAATATCAATAAAGTCTCCTTTACAAGAGAACCTCATTACATAGATTCCTTCCGGTTTTTTGTCTATGATCTCCCCTGTTAAGCCTTGAAAAATTGCCCTCTGCCCTACTTTTAATCTTTTCCCGGGCTTTACCAGAACTTCCCAAACCAATGGTTCTATTTGCTTAAGAAGTAAAATGTCTATCTTGGCGGATCCTTGCTCTTTTACTCCTACAATCTTTGCTGGTATTACTTTTGTATCATTGAGTACAAGGAGGTCGCCTGGTCGTAGATAATCAATAATATCTGAAAATATCCTGTGTTCCGTGCTCTGTGTTCTGTGATCCGTGATCATAAGCCTTGAATTTTCCCTTTTGACAGCAGGTTCATGCGCAATCAAATCTTCAGGGACCTGGTAATCAAAATCAGAGGTGGGAGTTTTAGAAGATGGGGAAGCCATAAATCATTTTCTGCCGATCAAGTTAAAGAAAATTGTAAGCACCAGGCTCAAAAGAAGCATGGTTACCAGAGGGATGTAGATGGTGACCCCTTCTTTGCGGATCACAATGTCACCTGGGAGGCGGCCAATCCATGGGAGCTTGCCAAACATCATAAGCAAAGCACCAACAGATATCAGCACTACTCCGATTATAATCAAAAATTTACCTAAAGACTCCAAAGCCATAAATACTCTCCTACATGGAAAACCTGCGGCTAAATGCCGCGGTTTCCATAAACAATCTTTTTGGAAACCGAGACATTTAGTCTTCGGTTTCCAACTCTAGTCTTTCAAACTAAAACGAACCGGTATCTGTAAGCAAGACGCAATCGCTGCTCCGCCCTGGCTGGCTGCTTGGAAAATCCAGGTTTTAACAGAAGTCTTGGCCACTTGATCTAATAATGTACTGCCTGAACTTTGAGAAACATTAACGTCAGCAACCCTGCCGCTCGGTTCAACATAAACTTGAAGGGTTGTAACGCCTTGGATGCCGGATTCTAAAGCAGAAGCAGGATACTCCGGTAAAATACTGAAAACTATTTTTGGAGGAATGATCGGCAATGCCACGATTTGAGGAGCAGGAAGCGGTGCCGCAATCTCTAGAACTGTGGACCTCGCCTGAGGGACTGCTTTTACAACTGTTTCTGTAGAAGAGAAAACGAGTGTTTTATGGTTTTGTGCTGTAAAGTCCCTATGTGTCACAAAAAAAACCGCTGCTAAAATGAAGCAGAGAGATATTACTACCAAATCTATCTTATTTAACTTGCTGACATGGGACATTTTCTTCCTCCTTTAAAAACTGAAACCTAATTCCGCCTTAATAACTCGTCCCGGCATCGGATATTTCCTCACCGCATAAGTAACCGGGAGATACCCTATAGATTCATAATAAACCTGGTCAAAAACGTTGTCAACATAAAGGGAAAGGTCCACTCCCCCCCACTTTTTTGAGAGAGAAAGATCAGCCACAGTGTAGGCAGGAAGCATCTGGGATACGGTATTGGCAGTATCTGTATAGCGGCTTCCCACAAACCTTGCTTTTAAAGAAGAGGTGTAACCACTGTTATTATAAGTAACTCCAACATTCCCCTTTGATTCCGGTGCATAAGGGAGCCATGTATCTGCATTGTTGGTAGTATTTTTAGCTTTTTGATATGTATAGTTCAAAAACCCGCTCATCGCGTCCGAAAGTTTCTGCACATACTCAAATTCCACTCCGGTTACACTGGACGTACCAAGGTTTTCTGCCTGTGTGATATAAGTAAGCGGATCAAAATTCCAGAGGATCAGGTCCGTAATTGCAGAATCGTAATAAGTCACACTTGCGTACGATCCGCTGCCTAGTCTGCGTTCCAAACAGATCTCCCCGCTCCTGATTTTCTCACTTCTAAGATTAGCATTCCCATACATCTGCCAAATTGGATCGTTCCAATATAAATCATTCAAAGTTGGAGCACGATACGCATAGGAAAGCGAGGTCTTAATAAAAAGGTCGCGCCACGGAGAATATACTAGCCCCACTCTAGGTGAAACATTGTCTCCAATTACACTATGCCGGTCTCCTCTTACCCCCAAGGTCAAATAAAGCTGTCTGCCAAAAGTAACTTGGTCTTCCAAAAAAACTCCTATATTGTTGATGGTATGCATTCCCGCATAATCGCTTCTACCATAAGATTCACGATAGTCCCCGCCATAGGAAAGGCTTTGATTTAAAATTGAAAACCCATGCGAAGCCTCAATCATCTTTTCCCAGGAATAGTAGGAAGTGTCCGCAAAAGACCCGCCCCAAAAATCAAAGATATGCGTTTCCTGGTTTAAAATATTTTCATAAGCCCTAACATTCAGACTGTTTTTGTCTCCAAAGGAATGCTTAAGCCCTACGTCTGCAAAAGTCCTCCAATCTTTTTCTCTATCGCCCGGCGTGGATGAAGAATACGGGTCTGCTTCTACGCTGGGAACTCCAGGCAAGCCCTTACTTGCAGAGTATTGGCCTAAAGTAACATCCCAGCTCCCCACCAAATCATCCCACCCCACCGCCAGCAAACCATTGGTTGCCTGATAATCACTATTTTGCCTGAACCCGCGGTCTTTGATCCCGTTAAGGTTTAGATAGGAACGCTTAAAAAATGGCAATTTCCCTATACTTAAAGAAAGGTCGCCATCCAAATAAGTCCCAGACTTGAAACTAATGTTATTGGCTGCATCTTTTTTGGTGATAACATTAATAACCCCACCCACTGCGTCCGCCCCATACACAGAAGAGACCGGTGCTCTTACCACCTCGATACGATCTACATCTTCCAAAAGGATATCTTCGATCTGTGCACCGCCTAAAAGAGGAGAATTAAGCCTAGCCCCATCCAAAAGAACCAAGACTTGCTGGTAGGAACTGCCGCGAAGTTTAATGGATGATTGTGCTCCAATTTGGCCTGTACTTTTTACATCCACACCAGCAGCAAAACGAACTGCATCCGCAAGATTAGCGGCACCAAGAGCTTTGATCTCTTCGCTGGTAAGGACTGTAACGCTCCAGGGATTCTCAAATCTGGATTGGGGAAGCTTGGAAGCAGAAACTACATACTCTGAACTGCGAAAGGTTGGGACATCCTCGGCAAAGACTGGAATTGCTAAGAGGGCTAATAAAAAAAATGTCCCGAGTAACCTACGCATTAATTTCTCCTTATAGGTTCTCGGGAAACCTTCTCTAACTGCAAGGTGGGATTTGTACCCACGTCTTAACTACCGCTCTCCCGTTGAGATGCTTGCTGGGCATATTATAGCAGATTACTTTTTACAACTTAAGCAGCTTTGGCTATTTCTCTAGGCCCGATATTCAGAATCAAATAATCTGGAGTAGGCCAAGGACGCGCTTTATCCATTTCTAATTGGCCCACCAAATCATCTTCTAGTTCCTGAAGATCCCTATCAACATTGGAATATAAATTCAAATAAACATCAATTGGGCTATTAAAGTCATAACTAACCCTGCCTATATTGTTCCTACGAACATTAACATATACATTCGCAACTTTTGTCCCTGTACGTGTTTCAATTTTTTGGGGAAATCCCTGTAAAGCAGGAGAGGATAATATTTGATGCGCAAGCTTCAAATCTAAACCAGCAATCCTAACTACTGTCCCTCCTGGAAGGATTGCCCTAACATGGTCAAAATTTGCTTCCGGTTTAAATTCCGGATTGGGATAAACATATCCTTGAGGTTTAGTTTTAATAATCGCTATATCCATACCTGTTTCGCACTGTAATACCCTCAATTGTCTCATTATTCTTAAGGGGGTTCCTCTTTCACGCACAAACGCAACCAAGGCTTTTGCGCTTGAAACATCTGTATGCCATGGCCTTTGCACATGAAACGGCATTGTAGCTACTAAACCATATCCCATATTAATACACACTCCTTAAAAATCGTTATACAAGAGTTTATCGGCATAAAAAACAGAAAATCCCACTTTTGGGGGAAATAATTGGGGTTAATTAGAAGCTTCCACGATCAAAACCATCTCCCCTTTTGGCTTGATCTTAGCGCGGACTTGGGCAGGGGTTCCTGAAACGATCTCTTCAAATATCTTAGTCAGCTCTCTAGCCACTACAATCTTTCTTTCAGGCAATACTCCTATCAAGTCATCTAAGGTCTTAAGTATCCTATGAGGAGACTCGTAAAAAACCACGGTCCGTTCCTCTTCTTTGAGCTGTTCAAACAACCTGCAGCGCTGGATAGACTTGCGGGGCAAAAAACCTTCAAATATAAACTTATCAGTACTCAAGCCGGCAATGGAAAGGGCTGCGATCACTGCCGATGGTCCAGGGATGGTTACAACTTTTATTCCTCCCTCAAGTGCTTTATGGACCAGATACTCTCCAGGGTCGGAAATTGCAGGGGTCCCTGCATCCGTAACCAAAGCGATGTTCTTGCCTTGCTTGAGCATATTGATGATTTGGGGCGTACGCTCCTTTATGTTGTATGAATAATAGCTGATGAGCGAGGTTTTGATTTCGTACTTATTCAAAAGCTTCTTAGTTTGCCTGGTGTCCTCACTGGCAATAGCATCCACTTCTTTTAAGGTGCGAATCGCACGTAATGTGATATCTTCAAGGTTTCCAATCGGAGTTGCAACTACGTAAAGAATACCCATTTAAGCGGTCTCTTCCGAAGAAGAAAAGAAATTAAAAATCTGGGCAGTAGGGCTATTGGGGTTTTGCGGCTCAGCAACTGCTTCATTGGTTGAATTCTCTGAAACTGTCCCGACCCGTACTTTCCCTTTGTAAGTAGTTCCTTCTTCCATCGTCAGCTTATCTGCAGTAATATCGCCGTGGACTTTGCCATGTTTTAAAATCTCCAGGCCACTCGTAGCAATGATATTTCCAAACACCTCCCCGGAAACAACCACCCTCCCCCCATGGATATCGCCCCTGACTTTGCTCTTCTCTCCCAGAAAAACTTCTGATTCAGAGTTGATTCTGCCTTCTACTTGCCCGCAAATCCTAAGCGGACCTTTGGCTTTAATTTCTCCCTTAAAAAAGGTCTCTTCGCCGATAATCGTATCGATCGCACCACTGAATCCCTCTTTTTGGAAAAAATTCACTTTATGCTCCTTAATAAAGACTGTGATTCCAGACCCTGCTTGCTGTAAGCAGGTTCATGCTGAGGTAGCGCGAGGGATTAACCGGGTTACCTGCCCACCTAACCTCATAGTGGAGATGCGGTCCAGTGGAATATCCTGTAACCCCTACTAATCCAATCCTTTGGCCTTTAATAACCTGTTCGCCGTCTTTAACTGTAATTTTAGAAAGATGGCCATATAAAGTAGTTAAGTTACTTCCATGATTTACAATAATAGCTTTACCGTATCCTCTTTCCCAACCCGCAAACTGGACTGTACCAGACGCAGTTGCTCTAATCGGTGTACCATAATCAGATTCTATGTCCAGTCCGGAGTGAAACCCCCTCCAAGGATAGTAGCGATAACCAAAAAATGAATTGAGCCTCCCTTTAACCGGCCAAATCGAAGGGGTATACGCAAAACGCGCTTTAACCAGCTCTACTTTTTGCTTTAGCTCTACATAAGAAGCCCTACGCGTATCGATCTGCCGGTCTACATCTTTAAGGCTTTTTACTTCCGTATCCAGTTTTAAAGAAGCGCTCTTAAGCCCCCACCCCCTGGCCTCTAACCCCAACAACCTCCGGAGCTCTTGATCCTTATTAGCCAAATCTTGGAGCGCTTGCTTAATCAATGCGGTCTTTAGTGAAAATTGGTTGATTTCTGCTTTTTGCTCCTGGGTAGTCTTCATTGCCAGCTCATAGCTTACCAAACGCCTGGAAAGTGCAGCTGAATAGAGAAGCGAAGCTGAAGCTAAGATGATAAGTGCCAAGAAAACCGCCACTGCTCCATACAGCCAGCGGCTGGAAAAGCGAAGTTTTAAAGGTTCTCCCTGGGCATCGTGGGGAACCAGAACCAGAGTATAGTGCCTTTTCTCTTTCATGCTCATATTATACCATAAAATCGGGGTGGCGGGATTCTCCCGGCTTTGCCGGGATCCCGCATTCATTATATTTTCTAATAATAAGGAGCGGGAGAACCCACGATTTCTTCTACCTCTGCCTTCTCTTTGCGGGAAAAATCGGGGTAGAACCCACGATTTCTTCTACCTCTGCCTTCTCTGTGCGGGAAAAATCGGGGTGGCGGGATTCGAACCCACGATCTCTTCCACCCCAAGGAAGCGCCTTGGACCAAACTGGGCCACACCCCGATTTTTCCCTATCTACCTTCTATCAGCGAGTCAATATACTTACGGCTTTTCCTTCTCTTAATCTCCGATTCCCTCTTCCTTGCTTCAGAGCAACTCGCATAGCTTTCGGTATAAACAATTTCCAGTGGCATTAGCCCCTTTGTACTCTTTGTCTTACCCTGGTTATGCTCTCTTAATCTTTTTTCTACATCTTTAGTTGAACCAATATAATATTTGCCGTTCCTGAGGCTTTCTAAAATATAAACAAAATACATGCCTAAAATCCTATCCCGGCTTGGGAATAAACACACCTTAGACCAAATCCCGTCCCGGTAAAACCGGGACGGGATCCCGCCCTCATTATATCTTTTAATAATAAGGAGCGGGACTGGGCCACACCCCGATTTCTCAACTCTCTCAGCTTACTCAAGATAGCATGAAGATTCTACCTAGTATATGAAATTTCCCGGGCTTTTGAAAGATAAATTAATATGATATTGCCTGTACAGTTAAAAACTTATCGGGACCAAGTGCTAAAAGGGGAACTATCAGACGCCTCCTTGAAAGCAAAAATGAAACACTTGGTAGAGTGGGCAACAACCCATGGATCACAGATGGACCTGGCAATGGTTAATTGCTGTATACACTGGCACTTGGCACATGCGCCAAAAGAAGTAGACCGCCAAATGCTCTTGGAAATTTCCCAAGACTTCGAAAATTTTATGCGCAAATATCCCGGTCAATTATTGGCGAATAGAGAAACTGCTCTCTATGGTCCGCTCCCTTTTTCTTTTACTGGAAGTATCGTCGGTTTTTCAGAAAGCTTATGGTTTGACCGGATTTTTCCTGGATCAGGAATCAACTGGGAACAAACCATGCTCTATGCCAGTGACTACGGACCGCGCGCAGTTGATGCAACTATGGGAATACTAAAAAAATTCGGGCTCCTTCCACCTAAAATAGGTGACCCCAGAGAAGCTGCTTGGTTCTTAAAAAATCACTTACACTTAAATGATATGAAAACCAGAACAGGCCGCACTGATCTTGGAGATATTAGCTTTGTCTTTAATTTGATCCAGGAAGAAGTCCTCCGGCAAAGAGCTAGTATCGCTTTGTTTGCAGAAGTACAAATCCCGGAATATAGGAGAATGCGACTGGAAGGTGGGATGGATGATCCGGAAAAAGTTTTTGACCAAATGCGCCTGGCCCTTACCGCAAGGAACCGAAAGATAATAGAAAACACTAGCGGCCAAGAAATGAATCTACTCGCTTATCCGGGAACGCCAGGAGTAGGCCTTTTCCCAAAAAACAGCAATGGCGAAGAAACCTGGGTTTTTAGGCTCCCTCTTGGAGAAATGGATACGCTGCTGTTGTTATTTGTAAAAAACAGCTGGCCAGTAGGCTATGCTTTTTCTTTGCCCGGAGTAAGACCCGAAGGACCTTGTATTGGCATGCATGTATTCAGTGAACACCGCGGCACCCCAAGTTCTTCGTTTTTCTTTGATTCTCTTGTAACAGCAGCAAAAACCGTACAAAGGGCACGCAAATGTTTTATACAGCGCCATTTTGACGAAAGAATAGCAGCCTCTCGTTCTCCAGAAAATGAAACTGCCCTAACCTCTTTTTATGAGGGGCATGGATTTAGGTGGGAGGCTCAAGCTCGATCTTTTATGGAAAGAGACTTGTCTCTTGGGTAAACTTAATAGAATATGCGGGTTATTGCTTAACCGCAACTACAAACAAAGACTGTCCAAAGGGCGGATATATTAGACTCTCAAAAAAGCGCAGTATGGGAATAAACATTTTATCGTAAAAAAGAAGCCTCTTTTCCGCCACTTTTTTTCTCTTTAATATCCTACTGTAAAGAAACCAGGTAAATGCACCCAAAATATTGATAAATCGCGCTTCCTTGACCACAAAACCCGCTTCTTTAATTAATTTCAGGAGCTTCTTTTTATCATAGCGGCGATAATGGTCCAAGTTTTTATCCAGGGAACCATATAAAAACTCAAGCGCCGGGACATAGAGGATTAAGTGCCCCCCTTTTTTAAGCAGGGTATGCATGTTTTTCAGCGCTAATAAGTCGTCTTTTATGTGCTCCAAAACATTAAGGCAAACCACAGTATCAACATTGTAACCCTTTAGTTTTTGGACCGTAGCTGACGCACAAATATCCCCTTCAAAAAAAGAGAGACCAGCCTTGTCTCCAACCTGTTTTCGAAGTAATGTCACTTCTTCATGCGTAAGTTCTAAAGAAAGCACTTGGCTTCTTGTAAGCAGATATTTGGTAAAAGTCCCCACCCCACTCCCCACTTCCAATACTACCGACCCCAAATAAGATTTAAACAAGTCAAAAATCCAATTATTGTAATTCGTGGTCTTTTCCATATAAGGGAGCCAGGATTGCGAATCAAGCATGGTGGTATTTATCCCAAAGTAAAACCGCACAAACATAAAGCAGCAAAGGAGTAAAAGTAAGATAATTGCGGTGCTGAATAATGCCGGTAAAAACAGTTTCGTAGCTAAGCGTAAATCCATATAAGAAAAGCCAGAAGAGCCAGGCTAACATTGCCATAAAGAAAATGTATTTTTTATCCGAAAAAACTATTTCTCTAAAACACATTATTCCAGCTAAAACAAACAAAACAAAAACCAACCCATGTCCACCTGTAAAAAAAGTGTTTTCCAGGGCCCGGCTTAAAGCTTCGGGATGAAAACCTAAGATCCCCTTCTGATCCCCAAAATTAACTACGTATATCACCGCAAGCTTATAATAAGACTTCAAGCCAAACCATATTATTATAAACATAGCGGGAGCAGCCGCATAAACAGCTGCTTTCTTTATTTTTGCGGTGATTTCGCCTTTTTGAAAAAGGCTGTAAACAAGGAAAACAAAAAACAATATTCCCCAAAGCACTAATCCCTCATCTTTGGTCCAAGCAGCACCCACTCCCAGCAAAGAGGAAAGAATCAAAAAAGGCTTTTCTCCACTTTTGATCCAGTTCCACAACATGGCTGCTGCAGCAAAAAAATAAGCTCCCACAATAAAGTCCATGTAACCGGAACTGGCATGATAAACCAGCAAAGGCATGGCAGTAAGCAGGAAAGTAAAAAACAAAGCATATCGCCTTTCCGTAAAACGCCTTAATTCATAATAAAAGATAATGACCAGGCATAAAAAGAAAGTTGGAAAAATAATTTTGATCAAAAACTCGTCCCAACCTTGGAGACAAATCGCAACCCAGGTCTGCATAAGAGGGATATTGATCGGATAGTTTTGGAGCACTCCGCCAAAAAAAGGAGCAACATTGCCGTCTAAAGCCAGCCCCCTGGCAAAGAAAAAAACCTTTGCACGGTAGGACCAGTTCATGAGTGCATCCCAGGTGTAAATAGGAGAAATTAACGCCTGAAAATATATGTATATAATCTTAAAGCCAATAACCAATGCCAAAAATCTTTCCAACCAACTGCTCCCAGAAAAGGGTAAATAGAGAGGAATAGAAAAAGAAGCCTTATTTTTGATCATAAAAAATAGAACAACCGAAAGGATCAATGCCCAAAAAATTACCACATAAATAAAAACAAATGGGATCCCAGCCAAACCAAACAAAAGCAAGCTCAGGGTTAAAAGCGCAACTCCGATTAAAAAAGAAAGCGCATTTTTCTCTGCAAAAGGCAAGTCTGCTTTTTTACCCAAAACCAAAGAAACCGCCATTAAACCTATAATAACCGGCAAAAACAAAGAGAAAAGTAGGCCAAAAAAGGTAACCATTATTAATTCCCCTTCTTTAAAATCCAGCCCTGGTTATTGTTAAAACTGCGATAAGGAACAAATCCCTTTACGTTCTCCAGCGGCACTCCAAAGCCTATTACGTATTCCGCTTTGTCCTCTTTATCTACACAATAAAAAGGAATCAAGGAATTGGCAATAACCATCCTTTGATATTCATCTTGAAGTTTCGGCACATATTTTGCCCTGTAAGGGATTTGAAATTTGCAGTAATTTGCAAAAGCAGTAATTTGCCTGCCAAAAACAACATCTCTCTTGTAATCTGCACTTCTAAAGGCAAAAGACCCCACTTGCCTATACATTGTTCTGCTGTAGTCAAAAATAAACCTTGTGTCATATAAAACCCAGCTCACAAGCAGCGCAATTATCACTGCCAGCATTACTTTTAAGAGATAGGGCTCCAGATTAAACTTTTTAAAATTGGTCCGGAAAGCATAAAAAGCCAGCGCCAACAAAAAGGAAGCCGTAATCAACCAATAGAATACAACCATCAAGCTAACCCTTCCCCACAAAGGAGCATTGATCCGATTAACCGTCCTTACAGTAACCGGTGGAATCATCCAAAACCCTTGCCAGGCAGAAATTAGGTTCGTCCTGTTATTTTCCTTCAAAAAAGAGATCTCTTTGACCCTAAATTGCTCTGTCCCCACTGGCAATTTAAAAAGAATCCTGGAAACTCCCAGTGGCTGGCGCGGCATATTCTTAAAGTTAAAATAATAAGATTTAAGACGAGCAGTAATTCCCGGATCCAAATCAAAGTTCTGGGAAAAATCAAATTGGTTCTGGTTTTGCGGCATGCAAAAGATCTGCAAAGGCATTAAAGGAGGATTAACTTCTGCAATAATTTTTAAAATCGGGTGCTCTTCTGTGTTCAGATAAAAGGGCGGAGTAACCAAATAGGCTTCTCCTTTATTTCTAACGATTAAGCTCCCTCCCGCAACTTCTGCAGACCCGCTTCCTTCCACTCCCCAACCACTCATTGTTAATGGAGAATCAAAGGTAAAAACCGTTGGCGCAGCTGTTTCTTCACCGCCAAACAACAACCACGCCCCCAGGACTAAAACCAGAAAAATCACTATTAAACTAACAATCGACTTCTTGTCCATTTAAATTCCTTAGAAATTCGGGGCGAGAGGATTTGAACCTCCGGCCTCTTGATCCCGAACCAAGCGCTCTACCAAGCTAAGCTACGCCCCGATTATTTACCCAAAAAATCCCTGATCATCTCGTCTGCCCTTTTTTCTTCACCACTCCAAAACCGCATTAAATCCCCGCGATGCTGGTAAACAGATAAAAGGGCAATAAGAATTCCGCCTATAATATATATCCAAGCTTTACTGCTAAACCACATAAAAATAGGCAGGAAACAAAGAGCAATCACAGTGCTTGGTATAAAATATCTCAACACTATAACCATGAGCCCCCAAAAAAGGATCATAGAAAAAGTCATGAGAGGATCAATCCCAAACATTGCCCCTCCGGTTGTAGCCACTCCCTTGCCCCCCTTAAAATTAAGCCATATAGGGAAATCGTGTCCCAAAATTGCAAATACTGCTGCCAGCATAATTGCCAGATCTGTCCCAATCCATAATCTTGCTATTAATACTGGTATCGTCCCCTTAGTAAGGTCTCCGATAAGCGTATAAATACCAGCCCTAGGACCTGCAACCACCAATGCATTGGTGGCTCCAACATTGTGCGACCCTTCCCTACGCAGGTCCTTTTTTTTATAAAGAGTAGAAAAGATCAAGGCAAATGGGATAGAACCAAGAAGATAGCTGACAATTACAATGAAAAGTAATTTCATTTTTCAAGCCCAAAAGCTTTATGCAGTACGGAAACAGCCTTGCGCCCCTGGTCGCGGCTTACCACGCAAGAGATCTTGATTTCCGAAGTGCTGATCATTTGGATGTTAATCCCTTCTTTGGACAAGACTTCAAACATTTTTGCAGCAGTTCCAGCTGCGGTTACCATGCCGATCCCAACCAAAGAAACCTTGGCCACTTCTGGATCAGAAATAACTCCCGTTGCCTTTAGCTCGTTTGCAACCTTTTGGGTCACAGCTACAGCCTTTTTCATGTCTACCCTGTCTACGGTAAAAGCCATGTCTGCCTGGCTTCCTCCGGAATGGATACTTTGGACGATCATGTCTACATTGATCTTTTCTATTGCCAAAGCACCAAATAATTTTGCTGCGGTCCCGGGTTTATCCGGAACGTTTAGAATCCCTACCTTTGCAATGTTTTCGTCTAATGCAATTCCCCTAACTACTTCTTTCTTTTCCAATTTATCCACCTCCTTAGCAGATTTGATATAGGTCCCTTCGTTATCATTTAAACTTGACCGCAAATGAATGGTAATACCATAAATACTGGCGCATTCAACAGAACGGGGATGGAGCACTTGCGCGCCAAGACTGGCAAGCTCCAACATCTCTTCATAAGATATATATTTCAATTTTCGGGCAGAAGGTTCAATCCTAGGATCAGCGGTATAAACACCATCTACGTCTGTATAGATATCGCAAACTTCTGCTTTTAAGGCAGCTGCAATTGCTACTGCAGAAGTATCGGAACCTCCGCGACCAATAGTAATGATATCCCCTTTGCTGTCTATCCCTTGGAAACCGGTAACAACTACGACTTTTCCCTCTTTAAGCTCCTCTTTAATCCTGGTTAGCCGGATTTCCTTGATGCGGGCTTTTTTATAAATATCTTCGGTAACAACCCCTGCTTGGCCGCCGGTAAGCGATATTGACGGCATCCCAATTTCCATTAAAGCCATAGCCAAAAGTGCAGCGGAAACCTGTTCTCCAGTAGAAATTAATTGGTCGTACTCTCTTGGATGTGGATCTTCTGTGATTTTATGCATAAGATCAATCAGTTCGTCGGTTGTTTGCCCCATGGCAGACACAACCACTACCACATCGTAACCCAGGGCTTTAACTTTTTGTACGCGCCTGGCTACGTTTTTGATCTTTTCAGGGGTACCAACCGAGGTCCCGCCGTATTTATGTACTACAATTCCTTTTGGCATAGCGGGGTAAATTATAGCGAAAACCACCCCTTGGTTCAAATGGATTTTCCCTATTCGCTTTCCATTCGTTTTCCTTTACAACCTCTCTCTGGAAATATATAATCTATTTGAAATGGACCAGAAAAAACTCATAGAAAGAACTGTAAGGAAAATTGCAAAAGGAGCCAAACCTCTTAAGATTATTCTATTTGGCTCTCATGCCAAAGGGGCTGGCACCAAAGACAGTGACCTGGATTTCCTCATCATAAAGCCGTCATCCTTGCGTCGGGACCAGCGAGACCGTGAAATCAGAAAATTGCTAAACGATGTTATTTTCCCTATGGATATTTTCGTTTATACTCCTGAAGAAATGGAAAAATATCAACAATTACCCGGTTCATTTGTAAAAAAAATCATGGAAACAGGAAAAGTCGTTTATGAATCCAAGTGAATTCATTAAAAAAAAGGCTGCGGAATGGTTTACCAAAGCAGAGAGCGACCTAAGAACCGCAGAGATTCTTCTTGCCGACCCAGACCCTCCAACTGATACAGCCTCTTACCACTGCCAGCAATCCTTAGAAAAATACTTAAAAGGGATACTCACTTTTTATCAAATAGACTTTATAAAAAGCCATGATCTGGATTACCTTTCAAAGCTTGTTAGCCAAAAACTAGATCTCGGCAATTATTTAGAGGCTATCCTCTCACTAAACAAATATGCAATTGAGGCCAGATATCCTTCCGACATCCCCATTTTTTATCCTGTTGAAGAAGCCAAAAAAGCATTGGAAACAGCAAAAGAAATTATTCGCTTTATAAAAACAAAACTGGCTCGCTTAATATAGGAGGTAATCATCATGGCACAAGATGCATCTTTTGATATTGTTTCAAAATGCAATTCCCAGGAACTGGACAATGCTATTAATACGGCAATGAAAGAGATTGAAAACCGTTTTGATTTTAAAGGGAGCGTCAGCAAGATCGAAAGAGAGGGGGCAGATAAAATAAATCTCCTCTCTGATGACGAGTTCAAGCTTAAAAGTGTAATCGATATTCTTCAAGGCAAGCTGATTAAAAGAGGGATTTCCCTTAAATTTTTGGAATATGGCAAAGTAGAAACTGCTTTAGGAGGAAATGCAAAACAAGTTATCACCTTAAAACAAGGGATCCAGCAGGAAAAAGCCAAAGAGATCACTAAATTTATTAAAGATACCAAGCTCAAGGTCCGCACTCAGATCCAAGGGGACGAAATCCGGGTCTTTGGAGCTAAAAAAGATGATCTGCAAACAATAATTCAGTTGCTAAGAAAGCAGGATTTTAAGATCGAGCTGCAGTTTGCTAATTACCGGTAACAAACTCACCCCTAACCCCTCTCTTAAAAAGAGAGGGGAACCATCCTTCGACACGCTATTTCAAAAATAACTTTCTATCTCTTTTAAAACTGCGCTTAAATTGCTTAAAACTCGTTCATTTCTAAAGCGGATGACCTTATAGCCCAATAATTGCAAAGTAGTGTCCCTTGCCTCGTCAAAATTCTTACGCTTGTCGTGTATTCCACCATCTAGTTCTATAATCAGTTTAACTTCATGACAATAGAAATCTGCTACGACAAATCTTTTTATCCCCATCCACTCAAAAACAATCGGATGTTGACGTAGAATCTTTTTCCCTGCCAGTTGACGGTCACGGACCGCCTGCCAAAGGATTGTTTCGCTTTTGGTTTGGGTCCTACGTAAATTTCGGATTGTTTCTTTTATTCGTCGTTCTAATTTTTGTCTCATATATTTGTGTTTTCACTCAGGAGAAAAAGTTAAACACTACGTCCCCCCTCTCTTTCTAAGAGAGGGGGCCAGGGGGTGAGTTAAGCAGATAGCGAATCCCCGTTTTTACCGCCCAAGAGCAAGAAGAGAATCGCCATGCGTATTGCAACTCCGTTGGTAACTTGATCGAGGATTACATTGAACGGTCCGTCAGCAACATCGGATGATAGTTCTACCCCGCGGTTAATCGGTCCTGGATGCATTATTACCACATTCTTCTTGGCCTTCTTTAAGCGTTCGCCGGTAATGCCGTATAGTTTTGTATATTCTTCTCTGGATGGAAACAGCCCCCGCCCCTGCCGCTCAAGCTGGATGCGAAGTACATTGATAAAATCCGCATCTTTAATTTCTTCTTCCAGTTTATAAGAAACCTTGACCCCCATCTCCTCTACACCTTCAGGCATAAGCGTCGGAGGGCCTATCACCACTACCTCCGCCCCCAATTTTTTAAGCCCCCAG
>JAPLLA010000031.1:0-20466 GCA_026387795.1 Candidatus Saganbacteria bacterium
CCGAAGAGATTTTGGATACCACAAAAAAAGAAGCACGCAGCCTGCAGGGTAAAATGCTGGAGCAGGCAAAAAAAGAATCCGCTTTGATAGTACAACATGCCAACCAGGAAATAGACCATCAAAAGAACAAAGCCATCGAAGAAATCCGCACCAAAACCGCAGACCTGGTCATAGCCGCTACCGGCAAAATGCTGGAAAAAGAGCTTAACCCCCAGGAGCATGCACGGCTCATAGAAGAAAGCTTAAAAGAAGTGGAAGGGAACCAATGAAGAAAAAAGACTTCCAGTTCGATTTTGAACGGCTTTATGAATTAACCCAAACCGCAGAAGCAACCCTCACGGTAGAAGAAGAACTTTACACAATCCAAAAACTATTCAACAGAAACTTTACAGTAAAAACCTGTTTGGAAAACCTGGCTTTTTCAAGCCAACAAAAAGAAGAGCTCTGCATGGCACTCCTCCCAACGGATGCTACCACTATTACCAAAGAGCTGGTAAAATTGCTGGCCAAAAACGGGAGATTAGACAAAATAAAAAAATTGTCCGATGGATTTAGCCAGTATATCTCAAAAAAACAAAATATTGCTTTTGCGGAAATCGAAACGACCCTTCCTTTGTCCCCTTCCCTGCTAGAAAAAGCAAAGCAAATGCTTGAAAAATTTACCCGGCAAAAGGTAATCCTAAAAGAAAAGATTTCCCCTGAAATTATCGGCGGATTTTTAATTAAAATCATGGGTGGAAAAGTATTGGATGCCACCTTACAGCATAAATTGTGGGACCTTAGAACTACAATGTTGAAAACAGGGGGATAAGCAATGAAAGAAATAACGCCAGAACAAATAGCTTCTATTATAAAAACAAAAATAGATGAATTTGCCCCGGGAGTAAAAACCAGGGAAATCGGAACTGTTTTAGAATCGGGAGACGGCATTGCGCACATTTCCGGGCTTCCCAATGCTATGGCTTCTGAAATGGTCCAATTTAGCAGCGGGACTTACGGTCTAGTCTTTAACCTGGAGATTGACGAAATTACTGCCATTGTATTGGGAGCACATACCAGCGTAAAAGAAGGAGATACCGCAAAACTGACCGGACATCTCATGTCTGTCCCGGTTGGACCAGAACTCATTGGAAGGATCATTAACTCTGTTGGAGAACCAATGGATGAAAAAGGACCATTAAATGCAAGAAAGTTCCGTCCTATAGAATCCCCTGCCCCGGCAGTTATTGACCGGCAACCAGTCAATGTGCCGCTGCAAACCGGATACAAATCTATTGACGCACTTGTCCCAATCGGAAGAGGACAAAGGGAACTGATTATTGGAGACCGTTCTACAGGAAAAAGTAGTATTGCCATAGATTCCATCATTAACCAAAAAGGAAAAGATGTGATCTGCATTTATGTTGCGATCGGGCAAAAAGATGCAAACGTAGTCCAATTGGCAGAAAAGCTGGAAGAAGCCGGAGCCATGGATTACACCATTATTGTCAATGCATCTGCATCTGACGCAGGCTCTCTGCAGTATTTGGCCCCTTTTTCCGGTTGTGCAATCGCAGAAGAATTTATGTACGCACACAATAAAGACGTATTGATTTTATACGACGACCTTACCAAGCACGCAGATGCTTACCGCATGTTATCGCTCCTGCTGCGGAGACCTCCAGGAAGGGAAGCGTATCCAGGAGATGTTTTTTACCTGCACGCCAGGCTTTTGGAGCGTGCGGCAAAATTAAACGATACTTTGGGTGGAGGATCGATTACTGCACTGCCAATCATAGAAACACAAGTTGGAGATATTTCAGCCTACATTCCAACCAATGTCATTTCTATTACCGACGGCCAGATCTTTTTAAGTACAGACTTATTTAACTCCGGCATTCGTCCGGCAATAAACGTAGGCACCTCTGTTTCCCGTGTAGGAGGCCAAGCGCAGATTAAGGCCATGCGAAGAATTGTCGGAAACCTGCGCATCAATTTGGCGCAATACAGGGAAAAAGAATCTTTTTCCATAGTAGCTTCGGAACTGGACAAAGAGACCAAACTGCAAATCACCCGCGGGAAAATCCTGGTAGAGGTGCTAAAGCAGAAAAACTATCTGCCTCTCCCGGTAGAAAACCAGGTTGCCATCCTTTACGCAGGAACCAAAGGTTTTCTGGATACCCTGCCAGTAGACAAAGTGCAAAGTTTTGAGACAAAACTCTTTACGGAAATCGAACACAATGCCCCTGAAATATTCGAAAAAATTCGCAAAGATAAGGATTTTGATGGGCTTTGGGAAGAAACCCTGGGCAAACTCATACTTAAAGTCAAGGAACAGTTCGTAACCGAATAAATAATATATGCGCCAGTTAGTAGACATAAAAAGAAGACTAAAAGCTATTATTGGCATTGCAAAAATAACAGAAGCAATGCAGATTATTACTGTGGTTAGGATGAAAAAATCCCAGGATGCACTAAAACAAGCACAAAAATTTTTTCAGGAAGCAGAAAGCTTAATCGGGATTGTGGGGCTCCCCTCTTTTGATAAAAACAACAAGTCCAAACTCACCAAAATTATGGTAATTGGCTCCAACCGGGGATTTTGCGGCAGTTTTAACTATGCCCTTTTCCCAAAACTGGAGCTCTTCCTGGCCCAAGCAAAAAAAGAAGGGCAAAAAACAGAAGTTTTGGCTTTAGGCGAAAAAATCGCTCAATATCTGAGACGCAACCAGCGGGATTTTACTCCCACAGAGAAAGATATAATCGAAAAGCCCTCTTCCCACTTAACCAGGCAATTTGTCGAACCTATCTATCAATCTTTTGTAAAAGGCTCTCTGGGAAAACTAATTATTATTTATAATCACTTTAAATCTGCAGCCATACAAATCCCAACCGTAACCACACTTCTTCCTCTTCCAATACCGGACCTGCCTGCCGGCAGGCAAGGGAAGATTAAAACCAAAGGATTCCTTTTTGAGCCATCACTGGAAGAACTGCAAAAAGAAGTCCTTAAGCTCTACGTAGAAAGCGCACTGCACCTATATATTATGGAGTCTATTAACGGGGAACTGGGGACAAGGCTTATAAACATGAGAAACGCTACTGATAATTCAAAAAAATTAATTACCCAGCTTACCTTATTTGCAAACAAAGCCAGACAAGCAGGGATTACCCAAGAGCTTGCGGAAATCAGCGGCGCTTTTGAAGCGCTCAAAGGGGGAGAATAAATCTTGGAAAATAAAAATATCGGAAAAGTTGTGCGCATCATCGGTCCGATCATAGATATCCAATTCCCGCCGGAACACATGCCCAGCATTAGAAATGCGCTCGAAATTCGGCAAAAAGTAGGAGACAAAGAAATCCGCATTATTGCAGAAGAAGCCATGCAGCTAGAAGGCGGCGTAGTAAGAGCAGTTGCGCTCCAACCCACAGACGGCATTAGCCGCGGGACCGAAGTTATAGACCTGGGAGTAAAAATTGAGGTCCCGGTAGGAAAAGAAAACTTAGGGCGCATGTTTAACGTACTCGGGGAACCAATTGACAATAAAGGACCGGTTAATACCAACAAGAAATATACGGTTAGGCGCGATCCCCCACCCTTTGAAGAGATCATAGCTAGAAATGAGGTCTTTGAAACCGGAATTAAAGCGATTGATCTTCTTTGTCCTTACGCAAAAGGAGGAAAAACCGGGTTGTTTGGCGGTGCAGGCGTAGGCAAGACTGTTATCATTATGGAAATGATCCACAATATGGCCAAGCATCACGGCGGCATTTCTGTTTTTGCCGGGGTTGGAGAACGGACCAGAGAAGGCAACGACCTTTGGCTGGATATGAAAGAATCCGGGGTTCTTGAAAAAGCGGTCTTGGTCTTTGGTCAAATGGCAGAGCTTCCTGGCGCACGACTCATCGCAGGCCAAACCGGTCTTTCCATGGCAGAATATTTCAGAGACGAAGAAGGACAAGACATTCTCTTCTTTGTAGATAATATTTTTCGTTTTGTACAAGCTGGATCAGAAGTTTCAACTCTTCTGGGAAGAATGCCATCTGCAGTAGGATATCAGCCAACACTTGCTGCAGAAATAGGTAGGTTTGAAGAGAGAATTGTTTCCACACGCAAAGGCTTCATTACCTCAATCCAGGCAGTATACGTCCCTGCAGATGATATTACTGACCCTGCAGCTGCTGCTACTTTTGCACATTTGGATGCAACCACTGTTTTATCCAGGCAAATCGTAGATATCGGAATTTATCCCGCCGTAGACCCGCTAGCATCTACTTCACGCCTCATGTCCGAAGCTATTCTTGGCACTGAACACTACCAAACCGCAAAAGCAGTGCAAAAAATCCTGCAGCGCTACAAAGAGCTCCAAGACATCATCGCCATCCTGGGTGTCAACGAACTGCCGGACGAGGATCGTTTAACCGTAACCCGCGCCAGGAAAATACAAAAGTTTCTCTCACAACCGTTTGCTGTAGGAGAAACCTTTACCGGCATCCCGGGGAAATTCGTAAAACTGGGAGATACGGTTAAAGGGTTTGCAGAAATCGTAGCCGGAAAGCATGATGATATTCCGGAGCAATATTTTTACATGGTTGGGACCATTGAAGAAGCTTTAGAAAAAGCCAAAGGAAAACAAAGTGCCTAAACAATTTCAACTGGAAATTTTGGGACCAGATAAAACCCTGTTTCAAGGAACGGTAATTAGTGTAAGCGCACAAGCTAAAGACGGGTCAATTGGAATTTTGGCTGACCACGCACCGCTTATTACTGCATTGGATAAAAAAACCGTATTCTTCATTGATGCAAACAATGAAAAGCAAGGGGTAGAGATAAGCGGCGGAATATTGAAAGTGGAAAACAATAAAGCAACGATTTTGACTACTGATACGTAATCAACAACCTTGGTTTATAGCTGCTCTTTGAACTCAAAATAACCATGCCACCGTCACTGTCCGTAGGCTTACAGATATAAATCCCCTTATTAGTCACAGGGAGCGTAACCCATCCGCTAATCAGGTCTGTCACCGAAACAGAATTAAACCTCCCTGTACTAGGATTATCCAAAGAATTAACATATTCATATCCGGTAGTGGATGGTTTGGTAGCATAGGTAATGGTTGGGATCCAAGCATTATTGATCTTCTTTAAAATATATGTCTTTAAAGAAGCACTGGTAACATATACTTCAAGCGTTGCCTTAACTATAGTTTTACTGGAATTAATGGCAGAAACATCAAAAGAAATATAAGAATCTTGGATATGGGTAGTAAGATCTATATAAGAAATATTTAATTCTGTACTGGTAGAATATTCCGTAGTAGGATTAGCGCTATCTATATAGGTATCTGCTTCTGCCGTCACAATCAAGTAATACCCTTCGATAGTAACCGGAACGCTCCTGCTTACTTCTCCTGAAGTGCAAACTACTGTACCAGATCCTGTGGCAGTAGCAGTAAATATCCCGGTAGCGCCAATGGTCCCAACTCCTCCGGTCACATCCCACACCGGCGTCATGGCAACCACTTCTCCGCTTGCGTTTCTACCCACAGCCGTAAAAGTACGGGTTTGGTTAACCCGTCCGTTATAACTGGAAGGAGTAACTTCAATAGAACTAAGTTGCGAACTGCCACCAGTAGAAACCGTGACCGTAACACTGGCAGAAATCGTTTCCAGGCTTGCCCGCACTTCTCCAGTACAAGCTACGCTTCCAGCATAGAACTTCCCGGTGCTATCAATTGTCCCGCAAGTATTGCTTACGGACCAGGTAGGAGTAATGCTCGCAACCGTATTATTGCTATAAAGCCCTAGAGCAGAAAACTTCTGGGTACCACTAATATTAACCGTAACACTAGAAGGAGAAACTAGAATTTGCTTTAAAGTTGCGGTTCCCCCACCCCCATTATTGTTCCCACACCCCACAAAAAAAACATAGGCAAAAATAATTAAAATAAAGGTATAAAACAGATTTTTTTTCATAATAGCGTTATCGTCTTTTGAAAGAGTCTTGAAATTTCTTCCTTTTTTTTAGCCATCATCCCAGCCACTTCTTCCTGTGTTAAAGGATTTTTCCCTTTTCCTGCCGCTAAATTGGTCACAATTGCAAGTGTTGCATAAGGAATCCCCAATTCATTGGCCAATACTACTTCCGGGGTATTGGTCATTCCAACCAACTCTCCCCCCAAAACCTCAAAAGCCTTGATTTCGGCCTTGGTCTCAAAACGAGGGCCTTCGGCACACACATAGACCCCTTCCGGATATACGTTTATCTCTAAATCTCTTGCTGCAGCCAGTAATTTGTCTCTTAACCCCCTAGAATAAGGCTCTGTTACATCTGTAAATTTTATTTTGCCTTTTTTACAAAAAGTGCCCTCCCGTTTTTTGGAAAAATCAATAAAGTCCGACAAGAGTACCAAATCTCCGGGCTTAAACTTATCACTGATAGTTCCTACTGCAGAGGTCGCCAAAATATAATCAACCTTGAGTGTTTGCAATGCTTTTAGGTTGGCCCGATAATTAATTAAATGCGGTGGGCAGCTGTAACGGAACCCATGCCTGGGAAGATAATAAACAGGATGTCCGTCGCACTCCCCTTTTTTCAGGAATACCATGCCAAATCTGGTTAAAGCAAAACTATAGCGGCTCCTTTTTAGAAAATCTAAAGAGGCATACCCCGTTCCCCCAATAATTGCGACCCGACTTTTTTGTTTAGCCATCAATTTTATCCTTTATTTTCAAGCTTATATTCTCTATAAATTCTCTGTCCTTCTGCAGAAGCTTTTTTTATTATTTCCTGCTCATCTACAGTTAATATTTTACGCTCTTCCATGATCACTTTGCCATTAATAATTACAGTATCTACATCTGCTCCATTGGCAGAGTAAACAATATCAGAAACAATATTATAGGAAGGGGTTAAATGCGGCTTGTTGAGGTCTAAAAGTATCAGGTCCGCAACCTTGCCTACTTCTACAGAACCAAGCCAGCCGTCCATGCCATAAGCTTTGGCACCATTGATGGTTGCCATCTGGATGATTTGCCTGGCAGGCAAAAAAGTAGGGTTCAGCCCATCTACTTTATGTAGTTTAGCAGCGCTATCCATTTCAGTGATCAAATCCAGATTATTATTGGAAGCTGCCCCATCTGTAGCAAGTGCGACATTGATCCCCATACGTAACATTTTTTCTACAGGGGCAATCCCTGAAGCAAGCTTCATGTTGCTTTCCGGGCTGTGGCAAACCGAAACCTGGTGTTTTGCTAAAAGCTCCAAATCGTAATCCGTCATCCAAACACAGTGTGCACAAGATAAATTAGGCGAAAGAAGTCCCATCTCCGCAAAGTATTCTGTAGGGGTTTTGCCGTATTTTTCCCTGATCTGTTGCATTTCGGTTTTGGTCTCTGATAAATGCGTATGTAAAAGAAGCCGCCTTTTTTCTGCAAATTCTTTACAAGCCATAAAAACTTCTGGCGAACAGGTATAAGTAGAATGGGGCATAACCGCAATCTGGATCAGATCATCTTCACGGTATTTTTTGACAAGATCATCTGTATATGCCAAGCCTTCTTTATAGCTGGCAAAACCATCCGGGCTAGGAAAATCAAACAACACTTCACCCAGTACCCCCCGCATCCCCACCCTTTTTACCGCTTGGGCTGCTTCATCAATACAAAAATACATATCACAAAAAGAAGTAGTGCCAGATTTGATCATTTCTAAACACGCCAATGATACCCCTATATCAATAGTCTTAGGATTAGCAATTTTTTTCTCTGTAGGGAACATGTATTTAGGCCACCACTCCTCCAACGACAGATCGTCAGCAAATCCACGCAAGAGCACCATGGCTGCATGGGTATGGGAATTGATCAATCCAGGCATGACTACTTTACCCGTACCATCAATTATTTTGGAAGCTTTATAAGTAGAAACGTCTCCAATCGCAATAATCTTCCCTTTATCAATTGCTAAAGAAGTGTTTTCCAAGATGGAAAAACCGGGGTCCACAGTAATAATCAATGCATTTTTAACGATTAGATCTATCTGAGAAGACATGCTGGAGTTAGTATATCACAAACCAATTCTGCTATGATATAATCACGAGCGTGGGAAAATGGCGTTACAAAAAAGAAGCTTTTCTTTCTGCACTAGTAATCGGTCTTGGACAAATCACCAAAGGAGAGTCGCAGCGCGGGCTAAAACTGATCCTCTGGTTTTATGTTGCTATCCCCGCACTGCTGGTTATTTCTTTATATCTTAGCGGGATCTTGTTTTTAGCCTTTTTTATTGCCAGCATTTTTCTTTACCCAATATTCTGGGTCTATAGCATTTACGATGCACTGACAAGAGAGCCCAAATGAAAACTACCTTCCAAATTTTCAAGGCTTACCATATTCCGGTAGAAATCAATTATAGTTGGTTCATTATTTTTGCCTTGGTGCTCATATCTCTGGCCAGGGGTTACTTTCCGGTTGCAACACCGGAACTGCCAACTATGCTCCACTGGATACTAAGCATTGTCTCAACTATTGCACTTTTTGCCTGCCTTTTAATCCACGAACTCAGCCATTCCTACGTTGCCATTAAAAACGGCCTGCCAATCCATAGCATTACTCTTTTTGTTTTTGGCGGAGTAGCGCAAATGGAAAAAGAACCGACCACCCCCAAAGTAGAATTTGAAATGGCAGCAGCAGGCCCACTCGCGAGTTTGATCCTTGCTCTTTTCTTTTTTACAGCAAACGCACTATGCACTATGTGGGGCATCAGCCCTGCAATCACCGCGATCCTCTCTTATTTAGCCATATTAAACCTGATCATCGTCATTTTTAATTTAGTCCCGGGATTCCCTTTGGACGGCGGAAGGATCCTGCGTTCCATAGTTTGGCATTTTACCAATGATTTTAAACGTGCCACACACACTGCTTCCGCTTTTGGAAAGTTTTTTGGATTCCTGATAATGGGCTTTGGGTTAATCAACCTATTGTTGGGGTCGTTGATCACAGGCATTTGGTTTATTTTTATCGGCTTCTTCCTGCTTGAAGCCGCAGACATGAGCTATAAGCAGGTTTTGATCAAAAACACCCTTGCCGGGGTGCGCGTCGGAGATATTATGACAAAGAATGTAATTACTGTTCCCGAAGATATCTCTCTAAGCAAAATTGTAGATGACTACTTTTTCCGCTTCCGCTTTTCAGGGTTCCCGGTAGTATCTAAAGACGATAAACTGCTCGGCATTATCACAATTCACAACATAAAAGCAGTACCACGGGAAAACTGGGGAGAAACCAAGGTGTTTGAACACATGACCATGCTTAGAGAAGACTTGTTGGCCCATGAGAACATGAGCATTGTTGCTTCTATTCCCAAAATGGCAAACAATGGCCTCGGCCGCTTGCTGATCATCAAAGACCACAAATTAATCGGGATCCTCTCCGACCGCGACGTAAACAGCTTGTTCGAATTTAAAAACAACTTAGGATCATGAGTTATGGATAAACAAATTGTCATGATCGTTGCCTTTGAACGTTTCAGGGATGAAGAATATGTAGATCCAAAAGCAGTTTTTGAAAAAGCAGGTTACAACATCACAACTACTTCTGCAAAACTGGGAACTGCTACGGGAAAGCTTGGCATGAAACTGAAGGTGGATATTACTTTAGACCAAGTAGTAGTAAAAGATTACGCTGCAGTGGTTTTTGTAGGAGGCCCTGGTTCTTTTGATTATCATCATGACCCAAAAGCACACAGGATTGCACAAGAAGCAGTAAAAGAAGGTAAAATATTGGCAGCTGTCTGTGGTGCGCCTCCAATTTTAGGTTACGCAGGAGTTTTAAAAGGGAAAAAAGCAACTATGTTTGATGACACAGGTGATTTTGCAAAAGTTGGAGCAATTTATACTGGAAACGGCGTTGAGATTGACGGCAAGATCATTACTGCAACCGGACCATCTACTGCTAAAGCATGGGGAGAAGCAATTATAAAAGCGTTACAATAATATGCAAAACTTCGAAGCAGCCCAAAACATTGCCTTAAAGATCGAGGAAATGATGAAGTACGGAGTAATTACTGCGAGACGTGGGTGGCTGGAAGCAAAGGATGTGTTAAACACTTTTCCATTAAAAAAAATGATGAGGGCTATTCACTCATCCTAGATTGAACTTGCTGGCCCAAAGCTATTATTTCTACTACTGAACGACTCGTTGGCAACATTAAATTCCGTAAAGGAGCAAGACCTTTCCATTCCCCAGCAATTAATGCTTTCATCCTGCCGGTTAACATTCCATCCATAGCTTCTGTTGTTCCCAACGAAGACCCCATCATTGCTATCTCTTCTGCCCTAGAATAAGTAATATTTTGCAGTACAAAAGCAACTGGACCCAATTGCGACTTGGAAACGCTCAAACCCCTTACCCCTGCACCAACCAATAAAGGAACATAAGGAAGTGAAGAAGCCAAGGCTCCACAACAAGAAACCAATTTACCAGCAGTTTCTCCTGCCTTGGCAGTTGCCGCAATATGCTGTAAAAGTCTTGGAGGAACTCCTCCTACTACCCCATGTGCTTCCTCGGCATCCCTGGACCCAAATTCCACTGATAATGCTGCTTTTAGATCGTTGGTGCCCAAACAAAGAAAATCCGCTTGCCTGGCAATTGCTGCTGCTTCCCTTACTGCAGTAGGAAGTTCGATCATAGTCCCAATCTTAACTTGTGGGAAAAATGGTTCTCCTTGAAATCTAAGGCGAGCTTTCTCTTCTTCCAAAATCGCCAGTACTCGATTAAATTTTGCCGCACTGGAAATCATTGGGAACATCATCCCCGGCCGAATTGCTTCCCCGCTTTCCTGGGCCACAATACCAGTAGCAATTAAAAACGCCCTGATCTGCTTGCGGAAAAGATAATTTAGAGACTCAAATCTCAGCATGTTGCTTGTGCCATCATATAAAAGATAACCTTCCGGGCCAATTCGCAGAGATTCACGCACAAAATCACGGTTTAAATACGGCGGACATTTGCTGGGAGAAAAATCAAAAGTGCGGATTGTAACCGGCTTGCCACTGCAAAGCCTAAGCAACTGCATATAATATTCTATTAATTCCGGCATGGATGGATCTTCGGTACGCTGCGTTCCATCTGCGTGGCGCATAAATGAAAACTCGGTCCTAAAAAGGCCTATGCCGGGGAAAAACCCATCCGCTAATTCGCCAAGCCCTTCTGAGTTAATTACTAAGCTAATTTCTCTTCCATCTAAGGTTCTCACTATTTCTGGCACGCTAGGAGCAGTCTCAACTGCAGCATCATATCCTTTTTGTTCGGCATGGCGGCAGGAAAAAAACAGGCGCGCATCCTTTTCACTTAAACGGTTTAATAGAATATTTTCGCCTGTATCAATAACCACCAAATCCCCATTCTTAATACTAGAAACAATGTTGGGGATACCAGTCAAAACTGCCACTCCGGCATTGTCCAACAAAAGAACCTGGTGTGATTCCGGATTAAGTTTTTTTTCAGAAACCACTCCCGCAATTTTGTTCCCGGCACCAGCAATATACAAAGCGGTTAAAGGAGTAAGGGTAGAAACCACTAAAACTACTTTCCCTGTACTCGCAGTATCAATTTTTTCCAGAACTGTTGCAAGCCTGCCATAGCGGGCTAAAATTACGTCATCCATAATTGCCTTCATATCTGCAGCTAAATCCGATTTCACATCAAAAAATTCTCTTAAAAATATTTCGGTAGCCTCAAAGGTACTTACTCTCCTGGTAGCAATAATCTTTAACGCTCCTGCTGCAAACTCTTTTAACAAGCGGCTATTCCTGGCATTTACAGTAAATCCTTCTCCACCCGTAGCTTCTCTATCCATGGCTTTTTCAAATTCAGTGCGCACCACTGCAACTGCTTCTTCAAATCTTGTCTCTTCATCTGGTGTTGGCGGCAATCCCCTATTGGCTTCTACCAGCTTTTTGTTGTCTATTACCAGAGCTGGACCAAGTGCCAATTGTTTTACTTTTCCGCTGTATCCTCTGGAAAAACCAGACGGCAATCCCTCTTTTACTGTAACAAAAGAATTCTGTCCTGCCACAACAACAGGAGCTGAAGCTGTAACTGGGGTTGGGGTTGGGACGGGAGAAGGAGCAATCGCATCTCTTAGTGCAGCAAAACTCAATACTGGTCCTATTTCATTTTGATCGCCAGCTGGAATAGATTCAATCCTGGCCCGAAGTGCTTGTCTTGCAGCTGGAATATTTTCTCCATCAAAAGTAATTACGAACCAATGCCCTTGCTTAATCTGCAGTGTTGGAATACTAAAAAAATCATTAAGAGAAGCTGACTGGCCTCCTTGAGTATGGATCCGCATTTTTATGCTTGGATGTTTTTCTGCTACTACATTTAAATGCATAGAAGGGCCAACATGGATCCCTTTCTTGCAACCTGCTTTAACTATTAAAATCCGGTCCTCATCTGCTTCTGTTAAGGTCAATTTGCCGAATTTTACTCCTTTGGAACCCGCAACCCCGCCCTCGCTGGGAATCCCCATTGCCATACCAATCGGCATTAACAATATAGGAATAAGATACGGCTTTGCTCTACGATAAGCACAACTTGCCTTATCTTTTAGCGCTCGCCATACCCCTTGTGAAGGTTGTGTTGTATCTACTGCAATCATCTTTATCTCCTATGTATATTATCGTTATATCTACACTCAAATTTCACTTTGAAATCAATTCAAAATTGCTATACTTCTATCAAGACTCGGGACAAGGAGATGCAATATGGGTACAATCTCAAAAGTAACCGTTAACATCGACGGAGCTGCCAGAGGCAACCCCGGCGAAGCAGGTATTGGTATCATCATCAAATCAGGCAGTAAAACCATCAAAAAAATTGCTGCTTATATTGGCTCTACTACCAACAACATTGCGGAATACATGGCTTTGATCCGAGGCCTGGAAGAAACCCTCCTTCTAGGATTCAAGGAAGCGGATTTTATCTCTGACAGCGAGCTCCTGGTAAAACAGATCAATGGTGAATATAGAGTAAAAAATGAGGGGCTAAAGCCTCTTTACCTGCATGCTCAAAGCCTGATCAAAAGATTAAAGCATTTTTCTATCCAGCATACTTATCGCGAACAAAATAAAGAAGCGGACCTTTTAGCCAATAAAGGGATAGACGAACAAATCAAATCCGATCTCCCGCTCTTTAACCAATAACTACCTCAAAGCATATTCCCACCAGGGAGATTTTTTTGTCACCATAAAAGTGTGAAATTGATGCGGCGGATGGATCCTGCAGCCTTCGCAGATAATATTATTAATACAGCATTTGCGGCGCTTGCCGCTGGAATCATAGCTTTCAAGCAGAACTTCGGCAAAAAAACATTTTCCACCCCATTTAGGACCATTAATTTTCCCATAAAGCATGCTTTGTAGCGAAGCTTTATCGATCAGCATCTGTTTCCCGTTTTGCTTAAGTTCATTTAACACGATTTTTTCTACCGCAGCTAAATCTTCCGGAGTAAAATCAAATTCATCTAGTGTTTCTCCCTGACAACGGGAATAAAAAGTAAAAGAAATGGTACTCACCCCAATCTCTTTTACTAGTTGGACCATCTGCGGAATATGTTGATAATTTTTACGATTAACCGTCATTACCAACCCCACCCTTTTATCTCCACGATAATTATTAACAACCTTCCAAAAAGCCCCTTTTCCCCTAATTGCATCATTTATCTCTTCCGGCCCATCCAAAGAGATCCAAAGGCTCCAGTCATGATAAATCGGATCGATTTTAATCGTCCCATTGGAAATCACATGTATATCCAAAAACCACTGGTTAAGCTGGGAAAAAAGATCGGCCCTAAGCGCAGGCTCACCGCCAAATAGCCAAAGTTTACGATAACCTTCACTGGCTTTATCCTTTAGAAAAGAAAGCAATGCCTCATCACTTAAATCCGCAGCTACTGGAGAAGAAAAGTGATAACACCCCTTACAGCGAAGATTACATTTTGAAGTAACATCAATCTGCAAGCATTTTTTAGTGGCCGGGAGCCTTCCAATGGTCAGAAAAAACCAGATATTGTAAACAATGTATTTAATTCTTTTCCATAAAAACTTGAAATTTTTCATTTAAACTCACGAAAACTATATATATTGCCAAAGGCTTAGCTTTTCTAAGGAAATATTACTATGAAAACAAGTAGCTCGCAAGGCGGACCAAGCCTTGCACAGGTACAAAAAATTGAGGCCCTGCGCAGATTCACAAAAAAGTGGGTCACAAATCCAGCTGTAAAAATACATGATACATATCAAACTTGGGCAGCTTACAGCCAAGCCTGGAGACTGATCAGGCATCTAAGAACTGCCCCCGACACCCAGAATGCATTCCGTACTGGAGCTGAACAACAACGCAATTACAGACATATGGCAGCTTTTTTGGGGGCGGTTTTGGCCAGTCATAAACAGGAATTTTTATTCAGGGGAAGAATTGCCCGCAATATGAGTACAGAAGCAGCAATCTTTGTATCACATTTATTAAACACCCATTTTGACGTACAAATTGGAGCAGATATCATTGCTGCCGCTTTTTTAACTGATTCTAAAACACCTAGACAAGTCAGGTTCTTATCTGGAGCTAGAAATTTATTTGTCGCGATAATCCTTCACTTCCCTTTCTATGGATTATACCTGCGCTTTGTAAATCCTCTGCTCTATCATATGTCCTCAAGCAGCTTCCAACCCATAAGCCATTTTAGAGAGTTAGAAGCCACTGCCCAAAAAGATTATGGGACATTTACGACTACGGACCTGCAAACAGAAAACGCCCGTACCGTAGAAAGAAAATACCAATATGTTACCGGCATGGTTGACGCAGTAATAGACTTGCTCGAAAAAGCAATTGGAGGAATGAGCGTAGAAGATCTGGGCTTTTTTGCCTGCCAAAGGATTGTACAAGCAATTCCATTTATGACCAATGCTATGGTTTTTAGAGTAACGGATATGGATGGGGAAAAAAGGGCCAAAGCAACTGCCTGGGCAGGCAAGCCTGGGCTAGATGATCTTTTAACCAGGCTGCGCGCACAAGCAACCAAAGGACAAATGTCTTATTCCTTAAAACCAGAAGAAGGCCCAGAACCAACCCAAGAGCAGCTTAGACAAATATATGAAGCCGCCCCAGATCGGGAAAGAATAGTTCTAGTAGCAGATCCCATGGCACTTGATCAAGCAGAAGTACAATTCCCCTTTGCAAATGCAGATGTTACAAAAAAACTGCCGGGACGTTCAACTGTTGCTCTTTCTATTATGGAAAACCGCCCAATAATTTGTACAAAAGTAAAACTCTTAGAAGATGGTTCTGCTATTGCCATAGATCTAGTAACAGGGAGATTCATTCAACCTAGTGCCATGGGCATGAGGGCTCTTGATGTATGGGAATTCTTCGCTGCTCCATTTGAAGGCGGCGCTATGCTTGGCGCAGTAGATTTTACTACTGCAAAACTCCCCAGGGAAGAAGTTCTGCATGTTATGAGCGTATACGAGGCTTATTCCAGAATACTTGGAATGGTTATTCAAAGTCGTGACTTAAGAGAAAATTTAACCAGGCTTTATCAAGACTACCAACGCCTCTCTACGGAACTAAGAAGGTTTGCCCCAGTAGAAGCAGTTCGCCTTTTAGAAGAAGGGAAAATGTCTTTGGTCCCCACCACCAGAAATTATGTTACAGTTTTTGCAGACCTGCGCTATTCAACCCGGACAGACCGCCGGTACCAGGAACGTCCAGACGTTCCCCACGCAGCACGTAATGCAGTATTTGAATTGGTACAAGGCTGTCTCTTTCAAAGTACGTTTCCAACAGAAGAAGCTGCTCCTTTTATAAAAAAACATGACTATCTTTTTGCTACCGCCCCGGTTACCGGGGAATGCAGGTTTAGGCTTTACGATGACCGCGGTGTTAGGATCGACAGGGAATATATAGCAAAAATAGGAAACCCTCGACTGCTTGCATTTTGGGACCAGATTAAACGAATGGAACAAGAGCACCAATGCGAAGCTTTTGGATATATGGGAGATGCTATCTTAGGAGGAATTGCAGCTAAAAACGGGAAAGAGCCTGCGGAAATCCAGCCTGAAAACGTAGCGCGCATGCTTTGTTCTCTGGTAACAACTGCCAGAGAATTGGACCGTTATAATACCCGTCCAGACACTTTAATAAAATACACCCTAAAAATGGCAGTACACGGGGGTTTAGTCGCTGCAGGTGTCTTGGGAACAGAAGAAAGAGGGCAATATACGTTAATCGGTTATCCAATAGACGTTAACGCCAGGCTTGGAAATGCCCAGCAGTATTGGATGGAAAAAGCAGCTGAAATGGGATGCCGCTACGAAGAAGAAAAAACCTTGCCGATCCTTTGCTCTGCCCCAATGATGGAAATATTGCTTGAATCGGAATATGGGAGAAATTTCCTGGCAAGATATGCGGAAAACTTTAACCAACGGATCTTAAGAAGTTTAATGGGGGACAAAGCTTTTATTGAGGTAGCAGAAATTCTATTTTCGTATGCAGAAACAAGCGGGATTCCGCTTAGTCACTTAATAACCGGATTTTTAAGAAGACACCATAGAATCACTTTCACCCCTTTGCAAATAAAGGACCTTTTAAAGGGACCTTTTAACCTGGAAAGGGTAACCGAAACCCAGGCCAAAGGAATGGAGGGAGATCAAATAGATTTTTATTTATTGGAATGGGATCATGATGCCTACGATCCAACCAAAACTGCTGCTCCTGATTTGATCCGCGGAGAAACTTTTAATATTACCGAAGAAGACTTAAGACGCATACCACTCAGAAGCAGGTTTAGAGCGCTTAATATTATAACTACGCTTAAGCTCCGTGCTTAATTAATTTTTTGATCCTGGGAATGGCTTCGTATGCCGCCTTTTCCCCTTCAGCAATAATTTGGGTAAAACGGCTGTAATCGCTCCACCCTACCCCCTCTAATTTCGGCCGAATCACCAAATCTGCCCGGGACGAATCAAGTTCAGATAAGCGATAACTACCAATCGCCCTGGAGCGCATCATCACATCTACAATAAAACGCTTATTAAACAATTTACCGGCTGATTTATTATTTGTCCCTGCATGCAAACGCGGATTATTGTTAACATTAACCGCTACTACTTTATCTATTCCGGACTGATATAAAACTTCTACCGGGACAGGGGAAACCTCCGCCCCATCCACCAAAAATCGCCCCTCCCTAAAAACAGGGGTAAAAATCCCTGGGATTGCAAAGCTTGCCCTTAAAGCCTCGCTTACCCGTCCTTTATCCAAAACCACCAGTTCACCCGTATCCAGATCTGCAGCCACAACCTTAAAAGGAACTACTAGTTCATCAAAAGTCTTTTTACCGATTATGCTGTCACATAAAGATTTTAGACTGTCCCCTCTCACAAACCCGGAATAAGGAAAAGTAAAATCCACATATCTCCAAAGTGCTTCTTTAACCTTTCTTTTTAAGATCCCCTCTATTTTATTGATTGAAAGCCCTGCCGCAAAAGTACTGCCATAAATCGCCCCTCCGCTTACTCCAACCATCAGATCAATCGAAATATTCTCTTTTTCAAAAACCTTTAACACCCCTATGTGTGCAAGCCCTTGGGCCATACCAGAAGAAAGCACTAATCCTAATTTGCAACCACAAACCTTCCTGGCCAAACTATCCACTTTTTTTGCAATAAGAGAGCGGGGATGGGTAAGGGTAAAAGGCTCCCCGGAAATTAAAAATGCGTCCAGAGCATCTCTTTCGCAACGCAGATAAAAATCAAATCGTCCGTCTGTTTTTTGCGGAAGTTCATCTGCACGGCAAATCCCTACCACCTCCAACTTTTCCTTGATTCTGGGATTGTTCTTGACCAGATCGTCCAAGAATTCCAAAGAGTGTCTAACTTCCGCCAAAGTATCCGGCACCAGGAAAACAATTTGGTCCGCAAGAACAAAAATTTTCTCTATGACCGGGACGTTGCGGAGCGATACATCCACAACCACATAATCGTAATGCTCATTGAGCATCTCTTTAAGATGCGCCAAGAGTCCCAGGTCTATGGCATCTTCTCTTTCGACCCCTAAAATTCTAAACCCGGAAGGATGCGCTACGGACAACCCCTGCACATCGCTTAAATCAATGCTCCCCTTTTTCTTATATTCTTTGCTCAAAACCTCCGGGAGCACTGCTTTTAAAATTGTGGTAGCGCTTCCAGGGACCAAATTTAGGTCCAAAAGCAAAGTTCGGGCTTCGGTTTGTTTAACAATGCTTGCAGCAAGGTTTGCGGAAGCTATGCTCACTCCTGCCCTAGCCAAAGCTGCGGTAACTACAATGAACTTACATTTTTTGTCCGGGCTGATCTTGCCGTTTATTACATTCCTGAGTTTATAACTCAAAACCTTGTTAAGCCGCAAAGCAACCGAGGAGTTTTTGTTTTCCAGCTCCTCAAACTCTTTCTTTTCCAAAACCAATAGTTTCCCGTCGGTTAGGGCCTTGATAGTGGCACTGTGCGGCTCGCCTGTAAGGAGTGAGACCTCACCAAAAAAATTATACTTGGCCAGGGTTGCCAAAACTTTGCTCTCATCTTTGCCTTGCACGCTTACATGTCCGGATTCAATAATATAGAGAGCTTCTCCTCCGGCTTTTCCCTCCTCCGCCAAAATTTCCCCCCGGTAAAACTCCCGCTCTTTTAGTTTGGAAGCAATCTGAGTTAACTCATCATAATGGAGGTTTTTAAAGATCGGGACCATGTGCAGAAACATTAAGAGTCCTTCAGGCATTTACCTTTTCCTCCGCTTCATAAGTTAAATCTTTTAGCTTATCTTCCAACATGCTTATTTTATCCGCATATTCATCTTCCAGCAAATCTTCTTTAAGGTAAACCGGCTCTCCAAAATTAACCACAACCTTGCTAAAAGGGAACGGGATAAAGTATTTGTCCCATCTAGAAAATAAGGTGATCTTTATTTTGGCAGCTACTGCTACAGGCAAAATCGGCAGTCCCGATTTCACTGCTAAGAAAACCGCTCCTGGCTTCATCTTATAAATTGGCCCCGCCGGACCATCTACAGCTAAATTCGTGTCATATCCCTGCTTTAAAACCCTTAAGATCCCGATTAAGCTGCGCATACGTTCGCTGGTTTTACCCCCTTCTTCTTCAATTCTTTCCATGCGGTAGCCAAAGCGCTGTGCAGCACTGGTTAATATCTCCCCGCGCATGCTTTTGGAAGTAATAATGCAGGCTTTTTGTCCACGGTACAGGTAAAGCAGGCAAAAAGAGGCTTGATGCCAGAAAATGAATATAATGTTTTGCCCTTTGTTCTTTAAATTATGATAATGAGCATCATTAAGAGGGGTAATACGCATTGTTTTATTAATCAAAAAGATTGTCCAGTAGAGTATGAAACCTGCAAACCTTATATAGGTTTGTTCAAAAAATTCCTGCATAGCAACATTCTACTAGAAATATGCTAGAATACAAATAGAGCACGCCGGGTGATCGCTCCGGTTTTACCGGAGAGGAAAGTCCGGACTCCTGGGAACAGGGTGCCCCATAACGTGGGGTCAGGGTGACCTGAAGGAAAGTGGCACAGAAATTATACAGCCGAATTCCGGCCTAAAGCCGGGATGGCAATGGTGAAATCGGGAGGTAAGAGCTCCCGCTGGTCTGACTGGAGACAGTCGCAGGCTAAACCCCACCCGGAGCAAGTCCAAATAGAGCAAGACAGTTCCCGTCGTTATGAGCTCGAGTAGGACGCAAAGATTCAAGCAGCAATGTTTGAACAAGATAGATGATCACACAAATACAGGATCCGGCTTACAGGCGTGCTCTCTTTTTTTCTAAACTCTTGAAATCGGCAGTGTTTTTCTGATTAATCTTTCGATACTGCGGATGTCGTTCCTTTGTTCATGAGTAGCAAAAGAGATAGCATGGCCAGCTTCTCCTGCCCTGCCGGTCCTGCCAATGCGGTGTACATAATTCTCATGATCATCCGGCAAATCATAGTTAATAACCAATTCTATACCCGAAACATCGATCCCGCGTGCTGCAATGTCCGTTGCAACCAGGATGCGGTACCTGCCGGTCTTGAACCCTTCCAAAGCTTGTTTTCTTTGGGGAAAAGAGCGGTTGGAGTGGATTTCCGTAGCATTGTGCCGCAGATACCTGAGCGCACGCGTAATCCTGGATGCACCATGTTTGGTCCTGGAAAAAACCAGCACTGTCCCGTGATATTGCTCCAAGATTTTGGCCAGTAATTTGGGTTTGTCTTCTTTCCTGACAATAAAAACTTCGTGCGTCACTTTTTCCGCGGCAGTACCTGTAGGAGCAATTTCCACCTGGACTGGAATTTTCATGTATGCCCTGGCTATTTTGACAATTGATACAGGCATGGTTGCAGAAAAAAGCATGGTTTGTCTTTCCGGCTGAAGGTGGCGCAGGATTTTTTCAATCTGT
>JAPLLA010000031.1:20482-49232 GCA_026387795.1 Candidatus Saganbacteria bacterium
TCGTCCAAAACCAGGATAGTAACATCCCTAAGATCCGTATTGTGTTGTTCAAGATGATCTATCAATCTCCCTGGCGTAGCAATTAATATCCGCGGGTGTCTGCGTAGGTCTTGGATCTGGTTGTACATTGAAGCCCCGCCGATTAAGACTGCGGTTCTAATTCCAGAAGACGGACTGATGATTTTACGCAGGGGTTCTTCAACCTGCATCGCCAGTTCCCGGGTTGGCACAAGTATTAACCCACGGCCTTTAATGGATGCTAAGCGCTGAACCATGGGAATTCCAAAAGCAAGGGTCTTGCCTGTACCGGTTTGCGCAATCCCAATGAGATCTTTACCCTCAAGTGCAATTGGAATTGCTTTTTGCTGGATCGGCGTTGGAAGAGTAAACTTCAAACGCTGTAATACGTCCATAATCCCCGGAGCAATCCCCAAGCCAAAAAAGTTTGTGTGTGGCATATGAATATATTATAACACGTTTATTAGGCTTTATAACGCAAAGCAATGTCGCAATGGGGGATGTTTTCTGTCAGCTTTTTCTCAAAATCAGAAACCATAGCCCTAACCTCTTTTACAGTTAAGCTTTCATCCGTAAGAAAGCTGATTTCCAGAAAAATTCGCTTGCCTGCTTTCCTCATACGGATGTGGGTTATCCTAAAAGATTCCGGCTTAAGCTGTTCAACTGTTTTTTTAATGCCTCCTCTAATTTTCATATCCGGAGCAGCATCAAGCAGGTCCAAAAAGTCTGCTCTAAGGGGACGGATAGGAGAAATAATAAAGATCAGGGCCAAAACAATAGCCATAATCGGGTCAGTATAGGGCATAAGATTGCTATATCCCATTTGGTTTAGGAGTAGTCCCAATAAAAAGCCCCCAAATATGCCAAACGACAAAACGCTATCCAAAAACCAGATATTACTTGATGTTTTTAGTACCGCTGAATTGGAAGAATGCGCCAGCCTCCTGATCCAAAAAGCCCAAATAAGGCTCACTATCCCTCCCAAAAATGCTGCAATCAATGCAGTATTATAATGGTCAATCACATCTGCATGAAAAAAGTCTTGGACAGCAAAATTTACACTGACCACGCAGACCAATATGATCATTATTTCTTGGACTGCGGAAGTCAGCGGCTCATATTTGTCATAGCCAAAATGGTAAGTATCGTCCGGGGGTTTTCCAAGCTTGCGTAGTGCTGCATGTACCATAAATGCTACTGCCAGTGTCACGATTCCCTGTGCAGCATCCAAAAGCAAGGTAATGGAATCAGTAATTAATCCGCCTGCCAGCGAAACCAGAATAACCAAAACCCAACCTACAATTGAAAGCTTGGCAGCAAAGATCTGTTTGTTTTCAATAGCAGCTGTTGTCATTAGGTGTATTTTAGAATGGTTGGGAGGTGCAGTCAATCGCCACTAACTCACCTGGACCCCAAAAAACTGTTCCGCATTCCTAAACAAGATTTTTTCTTGAATTTCCGGCAGAAGTCCAAGCCGTAAAATCTTCCGGACAGATTCAACCATTCTCTGGGCAGGATAATCGGAGCCATACCAGTAATTATTTGGCTCCTGTTCCAACATGTACTTGGCTTCGGAATCAGGGTAGCGGTTAAGCTCAATTGAAGTATCCCTGATAATCGGCAAACCATCCATTCCTAAGAGCCGCAAGGCATCTTCCGGCCTCCCCCCTGATCCCATGTGTGCTGCAATCATTTTCAACCTAGGAAAAAGAGCGCGGATCGCAAGGAGCGTATCAACATTGGTACTATTCTCCTCATGAAATCCCATCTCATGAGGCACAGGGAAACCTATAGGATGATGATATGTATCAAAGAGGATTGGAATTCCGTAGCGCTCACAAAACCCATAAAGTTTTTGTGCCTCCGGCCCCAAGGGATTAAACATCTGGGTTAAACTATGGAGTTTGATTCCTTTAAAACCAATTTCCATGAGTCCCAGGATCATCCCCTGCCAGTCATTGCCATCGGCAATAAAACTTGGATGGAAAGTTGCAAAAGCGCTAAGCCGGAAGTTTTCCCGATTTGCATCATGTACTGCTTGCATTGTAAGGTCATTAAGCCATTTCACCCCTTGGACATTCCTTGAAACCGGGAGTAGGACTGCATGTCTAATCTGGATATCAAACTCCTGTGCACCATCCATTTCAACTAGTAACCCTTTTGGTCCGTCAACCGACTGGTCAACCTGGTCCTTTAGGTGATCGTATTTATTGGGGATGCTAACCCTGGGGTCAAAAAGCATCCGCATAGCTGCTTCGATCAGCTTGCGCTCCCGGATTGGGTAACCGTGTACATGTGGGTCAAAAACAATTATAGGCATGACTAGATTACTATCGGCCTGTTTTTACGGAGATTTCAAAATATTTAAGAATACAGTAAGCTGAAATTTCTTCTTTTCCTGTCCGATAAACTATCAAATGGAAGTAGTTTTAAGAACCTATATCCGGGCCCCATACATAACCCGCAAGCTTGCTGAAGCTGCAGGTTTGGCTGAACATGTAAAAAGAGTTGGGAATCTTGCCGACGGAAGGATCTTGGTAGTAGACGATTCAAAATCCCTGGCACCAGGATCAATGGCTTTGTTTAAAGGAGTAGTTATTCCTCCTGAAGTAGAAACCGCAGAACAACCACTCGCTGAATTTGAAACTGAACTTGTGGTGCTTAAAGTCTCCCCCTACGATGAACATATGGCAACCATTGTCAGAGAAACCGAGATCTTAAGACATCTGGCAGGAATTCCGGGGATTCCCGAAGTAGTCGGAGACGGAGAAGTCCCAATAGTGACACACAAGGAAATTTTCGGTATGGATATGCAAACAACCAAAACCGCTCGCTTCGTGGCTTATCGATACCTCCCCGGCCAACTTGTGCATAAGCTTCGGGTCTCGAATGATCTGGGTTGGGCAAAAGAGCTAAAAAAAGTCGAGTTATTATTAACACAAGTTTTACCTGGACTGGCTGCTCGCTTGGCACAGATACACGAAAAGAATGTCGTGCATCATGATGTTCATCCTGGCAATGCCCTTTTCCATGAACAGAAAGGGGTATCGGTTTTGGATTTTGGTTTGGCTAATTTATTGGGAGATCCTCCTACAATAGAAAGAGGACGCGGAGCATTTGGATACTACCCCCCTGAACTAATTGACGGCCCCGCCCCAACCGAAGACTTTAGGATTGATGTTTACGGTTTAGGCGTATCGGTTTTTACTCTTGTAACCGGACTAAAGGGAATTGCATATACAAATATGCCGTTAAACCCTTGGGAAACAGGTGTTTACCCGAATGAAAGTGTTGCTCGCAATTATTACGGATCCATTCAGGCTTTATCGCATCTGACTCCGGAAAGATTGATTGCTGAAAGCAACCTGCCAGATGATCTCAAAAATACTGAACTTGGGAAATATCTGGGGAATTTAATTCATCCAAACGCTGCCTTAAGACCTGCTGAAATGGGAAAAATTGCGTTACGCTTACAGCAAATTGGGGGGAGTTTCTTTGGAGGAGAAGTCCATCTTTAGGACTAAATAAGTTCACGCGTAAATTTCTCCAGCGGCCCATAATCTCCTTTATCTGCAGTCCGAAGAGCCGAAACATATTGTTTTCTAATCTCTGTTTCTTTGATTAACTCATTATCCGGCCAAATAGGAAGTTTGTGGTCGTGGTCAAAAAGATAGATATCTGCTACTAAACGCGCATGACGCCCATTACCATTAACAAAAGGATGTGTTTTTACTAGCCGGTGGTGGATGATAACGCTTTGTTCAAGAATTCCAGGGACATTTTTTTCTTTTTCCCAATAAGCAATATCATCAACCAGCATTTTCATCTGTTCCGGGATAGCATGCCAATCAATCCCTATACTAAGTGGCTTTTGCCTAAACTTTCCTGCCCAATTCCAGGACTCATCAAACATATCCTTATGCACTTGTTTAAGCCAATCAATACTAATGTGCCGTTTTTTTCTTATTGCCAAATATTTTCTGGCAGCTTTAAGAATATTGGCTGCTTCCCATTCATTTAATTCCGCATGTGTTGTTATGTGAGTTGGGATCAGCCCAGAGATATCGTCAACTGGAGTTGCACCCGGGACATTTTCAATAAGCAGCATTATTCCTCCCAGAGTTCAGGGCCTGGGTTGGCAATTAATTCTTCTGTCAGTTTTTTTAGCTGATATTCATAGGCTTTTTTCTCTGGAGCTTGTTCTTCCATGGCCATATTAGCAAAGGTCCGCTTAACCAAGCTTTGGGCTTTTCTTTCCGCTTGTTTTTTGATCATTGTTTCAAGTGTGCTCTTAGAATCCAGCGCACCTAAAAAGTTACATTCCAAAGCAGCCGCAACTTTTGCAATGGTTTGCAATGCACATGATCCAGTATTTTCTTCTATCTTTGAAAGCATAGGCTGGCTAATTTTTAGCCTCTTAGACAATTGTTTTTGGGTCATTCCCAGAGCTTCGCGGATGTCGCGTAATCTTTCCCCAACCTTTTCTACAGGTACTGGCCTGCCCTCTTTTACTGCTTCAGAAAGCTGTTTTAATCTTAAACCATTTAATTTTGACATATTTCTAACCTCCCGATTAAATATAACCTATAAGTTATATTCTATGACATTAAATATAGCCTATAAGCTATATCGTGTCAAGGAGGTTAAAACTTGCATTATTTGCTTCACTAATTTATTATTAGGTGGTATTATTTGGAAGGTTTTGTTCCCAAGGAGGTTAATCAAATGAAAAAGATCTCAATTTTCGCTCTGATCCTTTGCCTAATCTCCCCCACTCTAGTTTTTGCCTGCACAGATTTTCAGATCAAAGCCAAAGATAAAAGTGTAGTAGTCGGCAGGTCTATGGAGTTCCCGATTGATACAAAGTCACTCGTCATGATAGTCCCACGCGGACAGAAATTTAGCATTGTAAACAGCAAGAAGGTCACAGGGATAAGCTGGACCGCAAAATACGGATACATTGGAGTCAATGCTTTTAATGCTCCAGACACATATGTAGAGGGTCTCAACGAAAAAGGTTTGGCGTTTGAAGGTTTAATGTACACTGGTGCAGAATATCAACCTGTGGTTCCTGGAAAATATCTCCCCTTAGACAAATTTGGCGCCTGGTTAATGGGAAACTTTGCCACTGTAGATGAAGTTAAAAAAGCGCTCGCAGGAGTTAACATTTCTGCATCGGAAATGGATCGGCTTAAAGATATGGGACTGCATGTTGCCATACATGATGCAAAAGGTCAAAGCTTAGTTGTAGAGTTTGTAGGCGGCAAAGCCAATGTGTACGATAATCCTGTGGGGGTTATGACCAACAGACCGGATTTTCCTTGGCAGCTGACCAATTTAAGAAATTACATCAATTTGGATTCTGCGGACAAGAACCCCAAAAAGATCAACGGACTTGAAATTGAACCAACCGGGGTAGGAAGCGGGATGCTAGGGATGCCTGGAGACTGGACACCCCCTTCCCGCTTTGTAAGAACTGCTCTTTGCGTTAATGCTGCTCTTACGCCAAAAGATTCTGCCGAGGCGATCAATTTGGCAGAGCATATTTTAAATGTAGTAGATATTCCTAAAGGGGTGATCAAAGAAAGCTCTCCTGTTCCGGATGTGCATCTTTATGGGAATGCGGAATGGGTGCTTATAAAAGACTTAACCAATACTGCTCTTTATTATAAAACTTATGATAATACTGCGTGGAAGAAAGTGGACCTGAAAAAGTTTAATCTGGCAGCCGGGAATCCAATTAAATCTATTGCCATTAACAGCCAGCAGGTGTTTGCCCAGGATGTTAGCGGGAAGTTGAAATAATTATTACAGAGTATCTAGGTTATCAAGGAAATTGAGTCTGGTAGGATATCTAGGAGAACAAGGATATCAAGTTTTAAAACGAGGAGACCCACATGAAAAAACTGCTCTCTCTTTTGATCGTGGTTCTCATTCTCGTAATCTGCATCTATTATTATGTTTCTTCCCGCCATTCTTCCCAAGACGCCCTTATCAAAACAGAAACAGAAAAAGCCGTCGCTATGCTGCAATCAGTCTACGACCAATCCCAAAAAGATGGACTAACGATTGATCAAGCCAAAAAGATCGGGGCAGATAAGCTGCGTACAGTGCGCTACGGAGCAGACAACCAAGGCTACTTTTGGGCAGACACTGTCCAAGGTATTAACATGGTTCATGCTACCAAACCAGAGATTGAAGGAAAAAACCGCTACCTTGCAAACATTAACGGAATCTACTACATCCGGGAACTTATAAAACATGGTATACAACCCGGCGGAGGATTCACAGATTACTATTTTCCAAAACCAGGAGAACAAACCCCGTCTAAAAAAAGGAGCTACAGTTTGCTCTTTAAGCCGTTTGGTTGGGTTGTCGGGACCGGGTATTATCCAGAAGATGTAAAGTAATGCGAAAGTAGAGGGGGATACAGGCCAGGATATCAAGGAAATCCAGGAAATCAAGTTGGGTAGGATATCTAGGAGAACAAGGATATCAAGTTTTTAACCCCTGATATCCTAGATTTTCTTGATATCCCCCCATTCCTTGGTCACCTTGATTACCTTGATCTTCTTAAAAATTACATCTTCAGCATTTCCAGAAGCTTATAAACTACCATCGCGGGCCAGACCATGGCTTGCAAAAATCCCATCACCCCTCCCCCAAACGAAGTCGCATGCTGAATGTAGTAAACCAAAGCCCCAATAAAACCCAAAAAATAAACCATACCCATCTCTTTTGCCTCCTTTTTCATGAATATTCCCTCCTTTGCCCCGAGCCTGTCGAGGGGCTTTTTCTATGTCCGCTTACGGACTAATAAGCCCAAAATTAAAAGCGAAATCAGGCAGAAGACCCCGCCGGAAAAATAAGCTGCCCTAAAACCAATTAAAGGAGAAGCAAATGCCGAATAAATTGCTTCCAAGAGCACAACTCCCAAAGCCATGGCAATATTTAACGCTGTATTGTAAAAAGCAGAAACGCTCCCGCGGTTATCTGCATCCGCAAAGTTCATAATGTAATGATTCATGGGAGAGAAAAACAGCCCGTAAGCAACTGCCAGCATAACCATAAAAAGTACCGCTGCCCACACCCCTTGCGGGCTTAGCGAAAGCGTAGCTGCAAAAACCAGGCCTGTGACCACTGCTATTAACATGGCCCAGCAAACAATCTTCCAAGGCGTAACCCGATCCGAAAGTACGCCCGAATACAAACCGATCGGCATATACACAATAGAAAAACACATCAAAAGAAGCCCGATTTGCGCTGGAGAAAAACCGTTGTACGTAAGATAAAAGGGTAAAAGGAATTCTCCGCCGAAAAAGAGCAGAAAACCTACTATAGTTGCAACCATCACCAAAGCAAAATCGCGGTTTTCAAACAACTTAATGTCCAAAAGCGGGTTCTGCAGTCTCTTTTCTATTATATAAAAAACCGCAAAAAAGAGGAGCGAGAAAAAGACGCATCCTAATATTAGAGGAGAAAACAGGCCGTTATCCTTGACTGTATTCAACGCGTAAAAGAGCAAAAAAAGCGCTGACGTAGAAAGCACAAACCCTTTGCCATCAATCTCCCAAAAAGAAAACTTATTGGCACTACTAATATGCGGGATTGCTTTTTGGCTAAAGATCCAGCCCATAATACCAAGCGGGACATTGATCAAAAAGATCCAGTTCCAGCTAAAATAATTAATAATAAACCCGCCTACAACCGGTCCCAAAAGTACGCCGAGTGCTGCTGATACGGTCATAACCCCAAATCCCCACCCCACCTTTTCCTTAGGCAAATACATTACCATCCCCGCATAAGCACTCACTAGCATCATTGATCCACCAAAACCTTGCACGCAGCGGCTAACAATCAGCATTGGAAAATTAAAAGAGATACCACAAAAGAATGAACTGATGATAAAAACCAATAGTCCGTATAAAAAAACCTTTTTAAGCTCCAACTTATCGCAAATGTGCCCAAAAAGCATGATCGAAGAAGTCTGGGACAGCAGATACGCTACAGCAATCCACGCAACTTGTCCGATCGGTATGCCAAAGCAATTAACAAAAGTAGGCATGGCCAAGTTAACAATGTAACCGTCAAAACGGACGAAAAATATGCTTAACGCAAATGCATAAACAATAAAAGCATATTGGGCCATTTCTTATATCAGCCTACTTCCCCATCACACGTAAAACATCTTTAGCTGATTTTATTTGAAATAACAGCAAAAGTCAAAAGTAACGCAAGCTTTTCCTCTTAAAAAGGAGTATAATAAAGGCTCAATCGGAGGAAAACATGGTTATATTAAAACGGATGAAAAAGCAAAAATGCGACTGCGGCAGGCCTATTGCCGAAGGAAGCGTTTTTTGCTTACACTGTAGAGCAGACGTTAAACGCAAAAACACCCAGCTTTTGACTAGGGAAAACAAGTTGTTTGCCGAAAAATACTAGAACCACTTGGTAAATCCAAAATCCAACATATTGGGACTATCAGCAGTCAAACCAACAGTATAACCAAAATCCACTACCAAATCTTTTTGGGCCTCCCATTTACCCCCTACTTGTATACAGCTTACCCGAGTGGAAGGAGTCTGCGTGCCCCACCATTCAAAAACCAGTGTCTTGCTGTCTTTCCAAGGAGAATATTCACCAGCTACTCCAAAATCAAAAATACCGGCATCATACTGATCTCCCTGGCCAGGCGATACACCCGGACCGGTCCAGCCAAGATTATAATGGGTAAGAACATCTCCCAGCTTTTTGGAATAAATCATGATTAAGGAAAAAGCAGAGGCATTGGTCCCCACCCCGGAATTCGGGTTGGGATTTGGCAATTTAATATCTATGCGGTTGGCAAGACCTTCGGTTGTGCTGATCTTAAAAAGCTGGAGATTTGCGTGAATAATAACATCGCCTAAACCTGACGGAGCATTAAGATAATAAGGGACTTCCAGTCCCAGCTCCACACTTTGGGCTACCCCTCTTCTGGCATTAACCGAGAAAGAATTCTGCCTGGTATTGTGCAAACGCGTAGGATTATATCCCATCTCCAAAGCATCTTTACCAAAATCCAAGATCTTAAAATCATCGGTAACCAAAGGACGGGCTGCAAATACAGGAGAAACAAAAATCAGTACTAAAAATAAGGCCAGTAAACTTCGCATGGGTTTATTATAGACTAAATAGGCTAAATGTTTCAATGAAGTAAATAATTATTCTTCCGGTACTTCCGTCAGCTGTGAAACAGCTTCGATTGCAAAAGAAGCCCGCTGTAAAAAAATGTAGCCGGCAAACCATAATGGCCCGCAAAAGTCCCTGCCAAAAGGCTTCCAAAAGGAGACATCCCCATAAAAGCCATTACAAACAAGCTTAGCACCCTCCCCCTCTTTTTTTCCTCTACCACAGTCTGCAAAATTGTGTTGCCTGCAGCCATCTGCACCATCATCCCAAAACCAATAATCACAATTAAAGGTATAGAAATCCAAAAACTTCTTGAAAAAGATAGTGCCATAAGCCCCACCCCAAAAATCCCGGATGCCAAAGCAATGAGGCCGACTAGCCCGATTACGTTCTTCCTGGAAGCCAAATAAATTGCGCCGCAAAATGCACCAATCCCAGCCGCACCCATTAAAAAACCAAGCGTCTGCGGGCCACCGTGTAATATATCCCTGGCCATAACCGGCATAAGAATTGTGTAAGGCATTCCAAGCAAACTGACCACAGCCAAAAGTAAGAGAATATACCGAATAGGGATAAAATGATATGCGTAACTAAGCCCTTCTTTAAATTCGGAAAAGATATGGGTCTCTCGTTTTTTTATCTCAAATGGTTTTACTTTCATCGCCAAAAGAGAATAAAGCACTGCAATGTAGCTAACCCCATTGATCAAAAAACAAAAGCCCTCTCCCACAGCTGCAATAAGAAGCCCGGCAATAGAAGGCCCAACCAACCGAGCCATGTTTACTAAAGAAGAATTTAGCGCAATCGCATTCCCTAAATCCTCCTTTTTTTCAACCATCTTAATTATAAACGATTGCCTGGCAGGGATATCAAATGCATTGATAAGGCCAAGCAAACTACCAAGCAGCATGATCTCCCAAATCGTAATCCGGCCAGTCAAAACCAAAAAAGCGAGTACAAAAGCTTGGAGCATCGCAAGGGTTTGCGTACAGAGCAGGATTTTGTAGCGGTTTAACCTGTCGGCAATTACTCCGGAAAAAGGGGCAAAGATAAAAACCATGATCTGGCTCAAAAAACCTACCAACCCCAAAAGAAAAATAGAATTAGTTAAGCGGTATACCAGCCACGATAAAGCAATGTTCTGCATCCAGGTTCCAATTAAAGAAACTCCTTGGCCAAAAAAGAATAAACGGTAATTTCGATAAGAAAGTGCTCTTAAAGTAGTTTTTATTCTAGGGATTAATCTACGCAAGGAAATTCTCCCAAACGTATTTTGCGATCGCAAGCGCGCTGGTAAGACCTGGGGATTCTATCCCAAGTAAATTGATGAAGCCTGGATACCCATCTTCTTTGATATGGAAGTCTTTTACCTCTTTATCATCCGGACCCTGGATTTTGGGGCGGATCCCGGACATGTCCGGAGCAACTTTATCCTCTTCAATATTCTTAAGCAGCTTTTTTGCGGAAAGGTAAAATTCCATTCTCTTCTTCTCATCGACAGAATAATCATCAGTACTATCAACGTACTCTGTGTCTGGTCCAAACTTAAGGCTGCCGTTAATATCCACCGTAGCGTGCACACCCAGTCCCGTCAGCTTGGTTTCAGGAATAGGATAGATGAGGTGCTGGCAGTTGTGTCGTCCGCTGTATGAGAAATAACTCCCTTTGCATGGATACATGGTAACAGGTTCCTGCCCCAGCATTTTTGAAATCTTGACTGCATCCAATCCCGCACAATTGATCACAAAAGAAGTGGTAAAAACTGTCCCATCTTTAAGTGCCACTGAAAAGTCTTTCCCAGAGTGCTCAATGCGTATGACTTCAGCATCATGCACGATAGTTCCGTTGTTGGCAGTAACATCCTTTTCAATCGCAGCCATTAGAGAGTGGGCATTGAGTATGCCTGTTTCTTTTGAGAGAAGCGCTTCATGCACATTGAGGTCTGGTTCTAGTGCTAAAGCCTCTGCCTTGGTCAGCTTCACCACATTCTCAACCCCGTTTTTCTGTGCTTGTGCATAAACACCAGCCAAGGCTTCGCTTTCGTCCGGGTGCGTGGCAACGATTAACTTGCCGCATTTTTTGTAGGGAAGATTCTTCTGCGCACAATATTCGTAAAGTGCTCTTCTTCCTTCTATACACAAGAGATGCTTTAAGCTGCCGAAGGGATAATAGATGCCTGCATGGATAACTTCGCTGTTGCGGCTACTAATGCCTGTGCCTGAAGTACGCTCTTTTTCAACCACCACAACTCCCATATCATCTTGAATATGGCTAGAGAGCTCTCTGGCAATTGCTAAGCCAATTACACCTGCGCCAATAATGGTATATTTGCAATGCATAGTAATCACTCAACCAATAACATAAGCATCATAATTGCAATGCCAAGCAAAATCGCAATCATTTGCAGCCCTGATTTTTTCGGATCACTTTCATCATGCAAAGAAGGGATCAAGTCCGAACCAGCCATATAGATGAAACCTCCGGCAGTAATCGGCATAATAATCAGAGCATAGTCCTTAACATACGGACCAATAAGCAAAGAGATCACTGCTCCCAGAATTGCGGTTAAGCCAGTCAAAAAGTTAAACAACAGCGCACGGTTGATCGATAACCCACCATGGACCAATACCCCAAAATCCCCCATCTCCTGCGGGATCTCATGCAAAATAACCGCCAAAGTTGTAGCCAATCCGATCGGAAAACTGACCAGGAAACTGGCTGCAATAACCATCCCGTCAATCAGGTTGTGTACTCCATCCCCAATCAGGTTCATAAAAACCACAGGATGAGGATGTTTTTCCGAAGTAGGCACGTGGCAGTGGCGCCAGCGGACAAACTTTTCCAGCACAAAAAAGAGCAGAATCCCAGCAAGAACCAATAGCGGAACAGCCACACTATTCCCCAGTTTTTCAAAAGCCTGGGGAATCAGGTGAATAAATGCATCTCCAAAAAGACCGCCCACAGCAAAACTAACCAGAAAAAGCAGGATTCCCTGCAGTTTCTCTCCTCTTAAAGCCAGGGTAATAACCCCAATTAAGGAAAGAAGACTGACAATTGTTACCGCAAGCAGAGAATAAACCCAAACCATAAACATATCAAAGAATTATAGCACAATAAAAATTAAAACTCGTAGTGGAACCCGGCAGTTGCACTGTTCTTGATAGAATTATCATTTAAACCAACACTGTAAGCAGCATCAAGCTTGAACCCTTCAGAAACCACGTAACGTGCACCAATCTGAATAAACCCAGGATGCCTATTAAGAGCACTATTTCCAACATATTCTGCTACCAGGTCCCCCCTTTCCCCCCATACCGGATGTTCCATAGCAAAGCTATAAGAAAGGTAATCGTAAGAAGTGACACACGCATTGACACCAACTTTAACATATCCAAGATTGACATGTGTTTTTGTCTTTCCAAACATTTTTGAGCCAATAATCATAAGACTATAGTCGTTATATCCACTTCCCAAACCATGGCTTACGTCACCATTGTTAAACTTATAATCCACCCTGGCTGTCAGTCCCGCATCTTCGTCAGGCTTCCAAAAACAGTATTTGGCATGGAGTAATATATCATTTAATCCTGGTTCGTCAGAAAAGGTATAAGGAACCTCGATCCCAAGATCAAGGTTTGATAATAAACCTCGTTTCAAGGAAAGATCAGCAGCATTTGTCAGGCAAGTTTGGTTTTGGGTCGATGCATAACCGATCTCCAGCTCATAGCCGCCCTGGGTTACAGTGTAGAAGTCATCTGTAATGAGTGGTCTAGCGGCAAAGGCGGAAGGAACAAATAACAAGGAGATCAAGGGGATCAAGGGAATCAAGAATGTTAAGGAGATCCAGGTTCTCTTGGATATCAAGGCAACAAAATAAAAAATGCCGATAATAATAAGTATCCCCATAATTCCTGCTAATAATGTTGGGATACCAGCCACTAGAGAAGAGGCTTCTACTGTTTTATGAGCAAAACCAAGTTTTTGGGAAACAAAATCAAGACCGTCTGGAGCTGCGGAAGCAAAAAAAGCAGCTAGGATTACAATTAAGATCGTCAGTAAAAAGAGCCTCTTCATCTTACCCCTCTGCTTTAAGCATGCCACGGAAAAGGTTTATCAAGACTAAGGAAATTACTGCTTCTGCAATGCCTATAACCGCATGAACTCTAAGCATAGCAGGAATAACTACTGAAAATGGAACAGTCCCGGAAAGTCCCAGTTCCAGCGCACACATAAAAGAAGCCAATGCTACCGAAGACCAAGCAGCAATAGAAATTGCTCCCCACTCAGGCATAAACTTCTTCAATACATTATATATATAGTAGCCAGCAATTGCACCAAAAAGCGCCATATTAATGATATTGGCGCCAATTGCTAACAAGCCTCCATCAGCAAAAAAGAGCATTTGTACTGCCAAAACAACCGCAATGACGATCGCGCCTGCAAAAGGACCAAGTATAACTGAAGCAAAAACCCCGCCAATCAAGTGACCTGATGTACCACCCCCAATCGGAAAGTTAAACATTTGGCAAGCAAAGATCAGTGCAGCTACCATCCCCATTTTATAAATCGTACGTTCCCCATCCCCAGTAAGTACGCGGCGCATTCGTCCTGTAATATTACCGATATTTTTACCAGCTGCGGCAAATGCTTCCGCAGGTTTTAAAGCAGTGATTGCAGCTCTGACCTTCGCAAAACAAAAACTCAAGACTGCAGCAGCAGCACCCATCATCCCCATCGAAACTTTGGGGTCTAAAAAACCGTCTGGTATATGCATGGTTAAACTCCTTAGTGTTACGATTATAAGAATAGTAATACACTGGAAACTAAAAATCAACACACCTCACCCACAAACAGCTGTTTGTTTTGTAATTGGATTTTTGGCCCTCTCCATCTTCAGGATGGAGAGGGCCGTTTACAATAAAGTTTCGACATGTGATTAGCGGGTGAGGCCAAAGAAACAGAGAAATGCTTAATTGAGGATATTATTCAGCAGCTGTAAGGCCTCGGGCTGGCTAACTCTTTGGAGTTGCACCCTTTCAAGCATCAGCTCACGCATGAATTTACTCAGCACCTGCGGGTCTTTGACCACAAAATTATTAAAGTCTTTAAGCATCGCTTTGCGCAGCTCCGTTAGTTCCGGCCACTTCTCTTTTAATATCTGATAATGGTGCGCATATTTTTGGATCATAACCCCATACTGGTAAACATCAAACTCCAGCCCCAAGATCTTTTCCATATTAATTTTAATTTTTTGCCCCCTGCGGTAAGCAATGTCTTCGCTTACCAGCACATTAATCTCATCTTCTGTCAGCTCTTTGCCAGATAAAAGCTTATGCGCAATAACAGAATCCTTGGGCAAAGCACTCGCCTCGCCTGTTGAAAGAGGGAGATTATTGTAAAGCTTATAGTTTGCCCTTTCTTTAACCTGAATCAAGTCTTCCCTGTTTGGATCCTGTACAAAATCGTAGCAGGTTTTATAGAGCTCAAAGTTAGGATCCCCTTTAATGCAATCATCAAGATTATCATAAGGAGCTGAAAGGATTTTGATCAAGTCATTAACCAGCTGGCGCTCTTCCATGATCAAGTCGCCTGATGAATGGATTAGCTCTGGGAAAGGGGTCTTTCCATCTACAGTAGTACGAATCGCATATTTGCCGAACGGATGGCTCCCCCACTTCACTTCAATCTCCACTCCATTCGGATCAAAAACATTGTCATAATATGTATACTGACGCTTATCCTGGGGTTGCCTTAGATCTTCTTCTACCATTTTAGAAAGTGCTTCCCAAGAACCGTTTTTATCTTGAAACTGATATCCATCTCCTGCTTTACGAATCACTCCCCCCATTGGAATAATAGTTGTGTCATAGTAAATATTTGAGACGTAATTTTGCACTTTATCAAAAACAGAATAATTTCCGGGAGTAGAAGGATATGCTAAATTGTCCTGAAAATTAGGCTTACCCAAATCATCCCTACCTTGCAGCATATACATCTTGGCTTGAGGGCCCCCTACAACTTGTAGTTTTGCAAAAGGTTTTTCTTTCAAGTAAACAATCCAATAACCTGAAACAGGATAAACCTCTACCCTGACTTCGGAAGTTACGGTAAATTGTTTGCTTAAATTATCAAAATCCTCATTAAAGTTAACCAGATCAGCCAAATTGGGTGTTTGCGACAATACTTCTTCTGATACCTTGTCAGAATAATCGTGGATCGTCATTTTACTACCTACCGGAAGCATTGCAGAAAGAAAGAGGCTGTTGCGCGGAGAAACATGTAAGCAACCGTGACTCTTATAAAGGTCCCCAAGAATATCATTAAGAAGCAAGCCGAAATTGTAATTATTGAGTGCATCTACGGAATAAAAATAGATTCCCTGGCCTTCTCCGCTTGCAGCTTTACGCAAAACGTCCCGCATGATCTCTTTTTCTCTTTCAGTAAAAAGGTTGGTTGATTCTTCGGGCCTAAAGAAAGAAGAAAAAGAAAGATCCTGCAGGTTTTTGGCCTGGACCGGCGGAGTTACTACGTCAAACTCCAGACGGCTATTTAGCCATCCTTCAACAATGTTCCTGCGGTTTTCAGCAGATAAGATCCCCATCTTATCAAAATCTCCCCGCAGTTTAACCCTAAGGTTTTTCCAAAAATCCCAATCCGCTTTTAACTTACCGTACCAGTTTGCTTCTTTATCAACCAATAGACCGATCAGTTCCAAATAGTAATAAAGCCCCATCTCTTTTTCTCTTGCTTCTTCGTTGCGCGGCAAACGGTTATGTTGATACTCATCCAAGGCTTTTAATATCCTGGGATCAATATTTTGATTGTCTATATCAGAAAGCTGCCAACCTTTGTATAGACGATAATAGGCTGTAACCTCCGAAGGGACATCGCGTGGAACAATTTTACCTTCGGAAGAGACAAAATCATAAAACCCCTTATAAACCGCAAAATCTTTATTCTGCGAAACGCAAGCATCAAAATCATCGGATCCCGGAAGCGTTAAAATCTGCGCCAAGTCTTTTACCAGTGCAACCTGTTCATATAAAAGCTGGCCCGCAGCATATCCCATTTCCGGATAACGGTTTTTCCCGTCTGCAGTCCACAAAAGCACATATTTGCCAAAATCGTGGCCCGCATAGCAGAGCGACTCGATTTTCCCTTTTGCATCAACTTCAATGTCATAATAATTATATTGGCGGTCAGAAGCAGGGAGTAAAATATCATCCAAGACATTTTTGGGAAGCGTGTACCACTTATCCTTCTCCTGATAGACCCAGGTCCCGTTTTTCTTGGTGATCAAGGCCCCAAATGGGACAATCGTATTCGCATAATAAGCATTGCTGATGTAATGGTCCGTGGTTCCCCAAACGGTGTAACTACCCGGATCCGTAGGCGTAGAAAGCATTGTATCCCATTCTATCGGCTGGCCTGATGATACAAAGAGCGGCATCAAAAAATCGTAAGGCTGGCCTGCCAACACCTCCATTTGCGCATACGGTGTCCCATTGGTCAAAATCAGCAGCTTATTTAAAGCAGGATAAAAGACAATTTCAGGCTTTTGTGCCTTAAATGCTTTTTTGTGCTTTTCAATATCGGAAAAATTGCTCGTAATCCCTACCAGATAAGGAACTTTTTGCGGGTCAAATTGCAGTTCTGCTTCTATTCCTGTATACGGCTTGATGGAAATTGGGGTACCAACCGGGATAGTTTGGGTTAAAAGATAAATATCTGCAGGGTAAAAATGGAGACAACCATGGCTGGCATATTGGTAACCCAAATAACGGTTTGAATAAGCAGCAAAATTGGTGCTATTAAAAATCTTGATGCTCTCATATGCAGTTTTCTCTTCTGCGAACAAGCTCTGCCCGCTTAGAAAGCAAAAAAGTGACAAGAAAACAAATAATGATAAGATTTTCTTCATACAACTTCACAAAGTATATATATTTACTCCTTCTTAGTAAAGCATCTTCCCTAAAGACTCGAACACTCGAAAACTCGAAAGAGCAGGTCCCAAACAGGCCCTAACACCCAAACCTTTCCCGAACAGAAAACCTTCCATTACGTGAATCGTTCGTGTATGTTCGCATGTTTTTGGGACAAAGTGTTAGGGTGTTCGGGTTTAAGAGAAGTTTGGGAGACTAAATCTTGACAAACCCGCAACATCTGTTGTAAGTTGTTAGTTAGACCAATCAACAAAGCAGGAGGAATCAAAATGTTTAACAAAAAAATAATCGTCCTAAGTCTCCTTGCCTTATGCTTAGTAACTTTTGTCTTTGGAGCAACCGCAAGCGCACAAACTAAGGTCATTAAAAAAGTAATCAACAAAACCATTACTCCGGACATTAACCCTGTAGAAAACGCAGAGACACCCGCCAAGCCATCAGAAACCACTCCAGTGCTTTCTGCACCACCACCTCCCCCGCCAGTTCAAGATGTCAACCCCACTACAAAAAACAAGGGCCTTTGGGGATGGGAAAAGAACGTGGATTTCGACGGCATGTACCTGGCAAACATAAGAGGACAAAATGGGCTGCTTGGTGTGGTAGCAGCAAAGGGGAGTTTGGTTTTTGACGATCCGTTTAAATTCGGCTCAAAAATAGGCTTGGCAGAAGATGCGGTAGAATATAATTTAGGCCTAGGACTCGCACTAGGACAGGATACCAGCAATAACCAAATCTTTTCTATCCCTTTTTCCGCAGGAGCAAAACTTTATCTAAAGGAGGGCTCTTTTGCAACGCTTGACCCCTATGTTGGGGCTGGGCTAAACTACAACTTATTCGGCACAAACAGCGCTATTGGCGGGTGGGGACTGCAGCTCTACGCAGGGGTATTGGCAGATCTCGGCTGGGGACCGGAAAAAACTGGGATCTCTTTTGGATACAATGCCTTTAGGGTAACAGACCAACGACTGGCCGAAGGTGTCTATATCGGGATAACGCAGCCGTTTAAGTTGTAATAAAAAAATTAAAATCCCTTTATCCCTAAATTCCCATCACTAAATATGATCGTCCCAAAGAATCCCTAAGAAAAAAGACCCCTAAATTTTTCCCTTATCAGCCCTAATTGCCCTAAGAAAAGTTTAATTGGAAAGATGTTACGCTTTTTTTTATCTTTTTTAGAATGATTGGGGCTGATTTGAGGCCAAATTAGAGTCCTTGTATCCTTAGTGATATTTAGTGACAATCACTTTTAGTGATTTAAATTGGGGTTCCCGGGATTTATTTTTTTTATAGTGACGTCTTCTTCAAACTCTTCATTAATTCAAACCAAAAGATGCTCACTACGCCAGCTAATAGGCATATCAGCCAATCAGTAATAGAAAGCTGACCAAAGCTAAACAGCTCTCTTAGAAACGGAACATTTACAACCAAAACCAGCGCAGTCAAAACACTGCCAGTAATAATCCAAAGAGAATGATTGGGTATTCGCAAAGTTTCAAGGTTGCTGCGCTGCCAGGAACGGTTGGTAAAAATAAGTGAAATATTGCTCACCACCAGAGTTACAAAAGTAAGCGTGCGGACCTCCAAATCGGAAAAACCCTGATAACATGCCCAACGGAAAACCAAAAATGTAATAAAGAGGACCATTAACCCCTGGGTAAAGCTCATCTCTATAGCCTTCCTGCCAAATAACTTTTCACCCGCACTGCGCGGAGGACGCTGCATAATGTTTTTTTCTTCTGGTTCTGCCTCAAAAATAATCGAGCAAGCAGAATCGATCACCAGTTCCAGAAAAACAATGTGCACAGGTAAAAGCACCAAAGGAAGTTTCATCATCACAGGAAGAAGAGACATCCCTACAATCGGAATATGCACTGCAAAAATGTATGCCATCGCTTTTCTTAAGTTATCGTAAATCCTGCGCCCCATCCTGACTGCAGCAACAATAGAAGAAAAAGCATCGTCAAGCAGAACCAGTGCCGAAGCTTCTCTGGCAACATCTGTCCCCCTCTCCCCCATGGCCACCCCAATGTTTGCAGCTTTTAAAGCCGGGGCATCGTTTACCCCGTCCCCAGTCATAGCTACTACGTCACCATTTGCTTTGAGGGCAGAAACCAAAAGAAGTTTTTGTTCTGGAAGCACCCGGGCAAAAAGATTAACATTTTTAATCTTTTCTCTAAGTTCTCTTTCTCCCATATTGGCAAGTTCCGGTCCAGTAATTACTAGCTCCGGCGACTTTAACCCGATTTGGTGTGCAATATTCTGTGCGGTACCAGGATAGTCACCTGTAATCATAATAACCCTGATCCCTGCAGCGTAGCATTCTTTAATCGACTCAATTACCTGTGGCCTAACTGGATCTGCAAAACCAATAAAACCCAAAAACTTAAAATTAAAATCGTGCTGCCCGTCAGGCAAGCTTTCTTTTTTAAAATACGCTTTGGCAACGCCAATTACACGCAAACCATCTATGGCCATCTGGTCAATCCGCTCGCGCAGTTTTTCTGTTTCCCCTTTTCCCAAATGACACAAATCCAGAATTGCTTCAGGTGCACCTTTTGCGGCAATAACAAAATCCTTGCCGTCTGGAGACCGCCACACATGCGAAATAGCGAGCAACTGCTTGGAAAGAGGATACTCCTGCCTCAAATCCCAATCATGGTGCAAGTGTTCTGTATTGGAAAGATATTTTTCTCCACACTCTCTCAAAGCTTTTTCCATGGGATCAAAGGGGTCCCTGTGGCTGGCAAGAATAGAAAACTCCATCAACTCATGAAAATTCTCCGGAAGGCTCCCCTCCTTACCATCAAAATCCAAAAATTGGCTGTCTGCAAACAACCGATTAACTTTCATTTGGTTCATAGTAATGGTCCCGGTTTTATCTGAACAGAGCACAGTTGCTGAACCTAAATTTTCTATGGCTGGAACGCGCCTGGTTAAAACATTTTTTCTAGAAATCCGCCAAGCACCTAGAGCAAAGAAAATGGTAAGTACAACCGGGAACTCTTCCGGAAGCGTTGCCATGGCCATGGTAATGCCAGCCAAAAAACCTTGGATCCAATTACCTTTTGTCAAACCATATGCCAAAATCGTAATAGTAAAAAGAGAAAACCCAATTAAAGCCAGATTCCTAACCAAAATGCGTATCTCTTTTTGCACAGAGGAATCTTCTATTTCTACTTTCTGTAAATCCTTGCCGATTTTGCCGATCTCGGAATTGCTCCCTATGGCCTTAACTTTTGCCACACCCTTACCTTGAACAATTAATGTCCCTGAATAAACAAAAGGCAAGTCGTCCCCACCCGGCCTGCAAAACGCTTTCTGGCCATCCCAAACAGACTTTCTGGCTGCTACAGCTTCTCCGGTAAGCAAAGCTTCATCTACAGATAAATTCAAAGACCAAAGTAGCACTGCGTCCGCAGGTACGCGGTCTCCTTCGGAAAGGATAATAATGTCATCAGTAACCACATCCCGACCCGCAATACGCTTTTGCACCCCGTCGCGGACCACCAAGGCGCGTGGACTGGAAAGGTCCCGGAGTTTTTCCAGGGTACGCTCGGTTTTGCGCTCCTGAAAAAGAGTGATCCCCATCACCACAAACACAAAAAATAGAAGCATCATTGCTTCTTGAATGTCCCCAAGGAAAAGATAAAGCAATCCGCAAGCAACCAGGAGTAAAAACATCGGCTCTTGTACTACACTAAAAGCAATGGCAAAAATAGAGCGGCGTTTGGCAGAAGGAAGCTCATTAAATCCTTCGATTTTTTGCTTGCATTCTACTTCTGTCTGGGAAAGACCAGGGAGTTTGTTTGGATCAGAAATAATCATTGCCACATTCTAACATAAAACAAAAAGGGGGCGCTGGTTTTTCACTTAACCAATATTTGAAGCGTATACTTCTTTACCGATTTATCTCTTCCTTCCCACGGCCGGTAATACAAAAGCTCGAGGTTATGCTTCCCTTCTTTTAACACTTTAATTTTCCACCACCGCACACCACCCGCCCCCACCAGTTTTATGTTTGGTGCCTGAAACCCGGAGTCTACAACCTTAAATGCTTTTTTGTCCAAACCAAAAATAGACCAATCGTAACCGGTAGTAGGATTTGAATCCAGGGAGAGCTTAAAAATCTTGTTCGAAGCAACATTAACAGTAGAATTATTGTCTTTATCAAAAAAAAGATAGCTGGGACGGAATTTGGGTTGCAGGGCGCCTGCCTGCTCCAGCGAACAAAAAGAGTAGAAAGATAAGAAGAAAACCAATAATAATAGGACGCTAAAAGTTTTCCTCAAAGCGGGAAAATTATAACATAACATCATCGATCTTGCGCGTATATTCTGTGATCAACCTTTGTGCTTCTTTTTCTTTTGGAGATTCCGCATAGAGCTCAATAACCGGCTGCATCGGATGAGGCAATACCAAAACCCAGCTATCATTAAAACTGACTTTAACCCCATCCAAAAGATTGACCTCCCCTTCTTTAACGCTCTCTACCAAGGAACGGATCACCCTTCCTTTAAGTTCCGGCAGACAAGAAATATCCCTTTTTAAAACGTGGGTTTCCGGAACTTCCTTTACAATTGCGGAAAGGCGCACCTTGGCCTTGTTTAACATTTCAATAATCTTACAAGTGGCATACATGGCGTCAAAAGAGGGTTGGAAATCTGGAAAGATAAATCCCCCAAACCTCTCCCCCACAAACTTAACCCCCTCCTGCTTTGAAGCTACTTCCATCATATCCCTGGAAGCAGACTTGGTCCTTAAAACCTTCGACCCAAATTTTTGAGCAATGCTGTCTATAACAGCGCTAGTATTAATAGGGACAGCAATGGTTGCACCCGGATGCGTTAAAAGAAAAAGATAAACAATTACCGCCAGGGCTTTATCTCCGGAAAGAACTTCTCCTCTCTCATCGCAAAGGAAGAGTTTTTCTGCCCCGGCATCAAACATGATCCCCATGTCCCCTTCCACGGACTTAACAATTTGAGATAATCGGATCAAGGATTTATCAAAAACATCCTTTGATTTGGTAATTTTCATCTCGTCGATATGGGCATTCAATGCGATCATATCAAATTCCAAGTCTCCCAAAATATTCGGAAAAACCTGGGAAGCAGCGCCATAGGCATAATCAATGACCAAACGGCAATTTTTGCACCGGATTGTTTCAGAGTTGATGTGAGATAAAAGTCCCTCCCGATACTGCTCCACCACTCTATGAAACGGGAAAGAGAGTTCCCCCACTTCTTGGATGTTTATCTTCCTGAATTCTTCTCCAAAGAATAAGCGCTCCACTTTTTTTTCTTTCGTTCCGGAAAGGTCCATGCCGTCTTCATCAAAAAACTTAATGTCCACCACTTCCTGGTCAAAAGGGGATTTGCGCACATGGATCCCGCCAAAGCTGCGCGAAGTCCTAAGGTCGTAACGGGTCACAGGGATCGGGACGTTTTCCAAGTTAAAAATATTGACCCCGGCAGATAAGACCCCAGAGATAAAAGCACGGTAAAGCATACGAGAAGCCTTATGTGAATCACGAGAAGCGGTAATGTATGATCCTGTTGGGAAAATATTACCGTAAGCCACCCCCAAATTGGAAACAAATTCCGGGGTAAGTTCAATATTGACCAAGCCGGTAACACCAAAAGGCTTAAAAATTGCCTTGGGATAGCGCTCTCTTAAAACCATGGTACGCGAAACCACCGAACCTTCTTCAATAATCTTATTGGGCCAAATTTTTACGCGCGGCTTTACTACCGCATCTTTGCCAATCCTTACATCATCCGCAATAATCGCACCGTCATCCAAAGTCACCCGGTCATCTATGTAACAACCCCTGCCAATTACCACTCTTTCGGCTTCAACTTGGCTGCCAATATTAACACTATCCCAAACCACGCTCTCCCTAAGCTTGGTCCCCCTCCCCACCTGACAATTGTTTCCAATAACGGTATCCAAAATTACCGTATCATCCCCAATCACCGAGTTTGCTCCTATGATTGCAAATCCTTCTATCTTTGCATTCTTGGAAACTTGTGCTGTGGGATGTATGAGCGGCTCCGTATCTTCCAAAATTTCGGCATGGACTTTTGAATATTCCTCAATGCTCCCAATATCCCTCCAGAATCCCTCCATTACAATACCGTAAAGATTCCCTTTCTTTGCCATGACTAGAGGAAAAAGGTCGTGGCTAAAATCAAAAGACTTACCTTCCGGTATGTATGAAAGGATTTCCGGATTAATAAGATAAATCCCGGTATTGATAGTATCCGAGAAAATCTCGCTCCAAGAAGGCTTTTCCAAGAAGTTTTTGATTCTCCCTTCATGGTCAGAAATAACTATCCCGTATTGCACCGGGTTATCCACGCGAGTTAAAAGTATAGTAACGTCCGCATTTTTTGCCTTGTGATATTCAATGGCTTTGCTTAAATCAAAATCAGTAACCAGGTCAGCGCTGATAACTAGAAACGGCTCTGAAAACTGCTCTGCTGCCAGCCTGACCGCACCAGCAGTACCATAATCCTGTGTTGCTTCTATATAAGACATTTGCACACCAAACTTATGTCCGTCTCCAAAATGGCTTTTAATGATGTGGGGCTGGTGGAATAAAAGTACGGTAATGTCTGTAATACCATGCTTGGCTAAAAGCTGGATTGTGAATTCCATGAGAGGACGGTTTGTAACCGGAACCATGGGCTTGGGAATATTGCTGGTCAGAGGATGAAGCCTAGTTCCCAATCCCCCGGCCAAAACTACTGCTTTCATCATAAACCACCTCCCAATCTTCTATCGTAGACCAAATCATAAAATTTCAATCTTTGGGAATAATTATACTCCGCTACAGTTAAAAAATCCTCACTCGTGTTATAATAATAAAATGCAGAAAATCATAAACATCGCAATTATCGCTCACGTTGACCACGGCAAGACTACTTTAACCGACCACTTGCTGCGCCAAGGAGGAGCTTTTGGCGAACGAGAGGAAATTACGGAATTGGTCATGGATTCCAATGACTTGGAAAAAGAACGCGGGATCACCATTTTTTCTAAGAATTGTTCCATCCACTATAAAGATTATAAGATAAACATTGTGGATACTCCCGGACATGCTGACTTTGGGTCTGAAGTAGAACGTGTACTAAAAATGGTAGACAGCGTACTCCTCTTGGTAGATGCCAAAGAAGGCCCCATGCCCCAAACCAAATTTGTACTTTCCAAATCGCTCAAGCTTGGGTTAAAACCAATTGTAGTTATTAACAAGATCGACAAGAGCGGGCACCGCGCACATAAAGTGGTGGATCATGTTTTTGATTTGTTTGTAAAACTGGATGCCAACGACCAGCAGCTTGATTTCCCGATTGTCTATACAATCTCCAGGGAAGGGATTGCAAAATACAATCTGGAAGACGAAGGCAAAGATTTAACCCCATTATTTGAAACCATATTGAAACATGTAAAACCCTATCCGGATAAAAGCAATCAGCCTTTACAATTGCAAGTGACTAACCTTGATTACGACGATTATGTGGGAAGAATCGGCATCGGCAGGGTACTGAGCGGACATTTGAGCACAAAATCGAGCATTGTTCTCTCCAAAAGGGACGGTTCTATTGTGCCAGCAAAAATCACTAAGCTTTCTATTTTTGAAGGGTTAAAAAAAGTGGAAGTTGAAGAAGCAGTGTGCGGAGACATTGTTTCTGTGGCTGGTATTCCGGAAATTACGATTGGGGAAACCATCTGTTCTGCAGATGCCCCTCTCCCTCTTCCCCTCCTGGAAATTGACGAGCCAACACTCAGCATGGAATTTATTGTTAACAATTCCCCATTTGCAGGAAGAGACGGTAAATATGTAACCACCAGGCATTTAAGGGAAAGGCTGGAAAGGGAACTGCAAACCAATGTTGGGTTAAAAATGGAACCACTGGGAACTACAGAAGGATACCAAGTATCCGGAAGGGGAGAACTGCATCTTTCTATCCTGCTTGAAGAGATGCGCAGGGAGGGATATGAAATACAGGTTGCGCAGCCAAAAGTAATCTACAAAACCATCCACGATGAAAAGCTGGAACCAATTGAACAAACAGTCATCATTGTGCCGGAAGAATTCACCGGAGCGGTAATCGAGAAGCTGGGAAAGCGAAGAGGAGAGATGACGGATATGATTACAAAGAATAAAATGACCACCCTCACCTACCTGGTCCCAACCCGTGGACTTTTAGGATTCCGCGCAGAATTTATTATGGACACCAAGGGTGAAGGAATTTTAAACCACGCTTTTTACCGGTATGAAAGGTTCAAAGGTGAAATTTCCAAAAGACAAAACGGGGTTTTAATCTCCGGTTTAAACGGCAGGACCGCTTCTTATGGTCTGAATAGCCTGCAGGAAAGGTCAAAGTTGTTTGTAGGACCCGGAGTAGAAGTGTACGAAGGGATGATTGTAGGGGAAAATGCCAGGAAAAATGACATGACTGTTAACCCCTGCAAAGAAAAAAAGCAAACCAACATCCGCGCAGCAGGTGCGGATGAGGCAATCAAGCTTACCCCGCCGATCCACTTTTCAATAGAACAAGCTTTGGAATTTATTAATGATGACGAACTTGTAGAGCTTACCCCAAAAAGCATCCGGCTGCGTAAAAAGCTGCTAACGGAAAATGATCGGGCAAGGAACCGCTAAAACTTAACGTAACGCGGAAAAAGTTACTGAATAGTCATTCCTGGCATTCCAAATCAAATAACCTTTTACCCCTTCATCACTACAAGCACGGATCTGTTCTAAAATATAATTTGGGCCATAATTAGGAGACTTCAAATTAAACCCTTGCAGCCATGGGACAATAGAGACTGCTTCACCGGAAAGCAATTCTTTGGCTCTCCTGACTCCTGTGTTCATAAAATAGTACGGCTCTGAACCAGGATTTGTAAAACCATCGTAACCCGCATGGAAGTGGGACGGATAAAACATCGGGGATAAGACATCTATATACTTTGCCATACGCTTTAAATCCTGCCCTAGACTTAAGACGTCGTTTTTACTCTGCCAAGCAATGACCCCAAAGATATCAACCGCAATTGAGAGCTTATATTTTTCAGTTCTTTTTCTGACTGCTTCCAAAAATGAACAAATCACATCAACCTTGGTAAATTTCTCTGAAGCTTGCGGATAAGAGACATCGCGCGCTGCTCCTTCGGCAGGAAAGCGGACGTAGTCAAACTGGACTTCGTCTGCGCCAGAAAGTGCTGCACGCTCGGTAATCAACTCATTATATAAACGGACTTCGGGATCGTAAGGATTTGCCCATTTTCCCCCTTTACGATCACGGTAAAGCTCCCCTCCCGGAAACTTGATCGCCAAATCCGGCCTAGTAAGAACTAAATGATCATCCTTAAAAACCACAATCCGAACGCTGACAATAAAGCCCTCATCATGCAGCCCTCCTATAACCTTGGCTAACCATGGATCTGCTGTTACCTGGGTATTACTATCAAGCTTTCGCTCTTTGAGGAGAGCCAAGAGAGGTAAGCTCAAACTTCTTTTAGCATCCAGCACAATAGTGTTGAACCCCGCTTTTTTCGCTTGTTCTCTTACATCTTTAAAGCGTACAGGAAGCTGCGCCACGGTTTCGGTAATGTAGATACCCCTGTCAGCACTGGTTTTTTTAACATGGGGTACCACTTGAATAACAGGAATTGGAACCTGGGCCTCAACTGTCGGTTCAGCTATAGGCTTCTTTTGTCCCAGAAAAAAGAAAGCGGTCCACACTATCAGTACCAACAAAAAAAGGGCAATAGGGACTATGAATAGAAGCTTAGTTTTTAGGTCTTTTTGATTCCACCATTCCAACATGGATCAAAGTTTAACATTTTTTCATGGAACTTAAAACACGAGGTTAAAAAAGTAGCCGATTAGGATAATGCCCAATGCCACTGTACCAAAAAACGTCAAAAGTAGAGGAAGCTTCAAAACCTTACGCAAAATAATAAACTCCGGAAGAGAAAGCCCGGTTACTGCCATCAGAAAAGCCAAGCTGGTACCCAAGGGAAGCCCTTTTTCCAGGATTGCCTGAATTACGGGGATCGCACCGGCACAATTAGCATAGATAGGAACTCCAAGCAAAACCGCAATCAGTACTGCAAAAGGGTTATTTTTACCCGCATAAGTCATAACAAGGTCCGTAGGAACATAGCCGTGTATCAGCGCTCCAATCCCCACCCCAATCAAAATATAAAGCCAAACACTTTGAAAAATATTCCGGCTATATTCATACGCATATTGAATCCGCTCTTTCCACAACATGTTCGGTTTTATTTCAAATTGATTGGTAGCTGCCATTTTTTCTACATATTTTTCCATTTTTAACTTGCCGATAATATATCCGCTCAAAGTAGCCACAAACATCCCGCTTAAAATATAGGTTATCGCTACCTGCCAGCCAAAAAGCCCCCAAAGAAGAACAAGTGCAACCTCGTTGATAGTTGGTGCAGAAATCAAAAAAGACATGGTTACTCCAAGAGGAACACCGGATTCAAGCATCCCAATGAAAAGCGGGATCGCAGAACAAGTGCAAAATGGAGTAAAAATCCCCAGGCCTGCCGCAGTAATATTGCCCAGTAATTCTCTTTCGTGGCTTAAGATCTTTTTAATCCGCTCCGGAGGAAGAAAAGTGCGGATAAGGGCAACCACAAAAACAACAATTAGAAGTAGAAAATAAATCTTGGGAACATCATAAATAAAAAAATTAAGGCTTGCGGCAAAGTGTGTTCCAGAGGGAAGCTTTAAAAAACCATACACAATAAAATCAGCGAACCATTTGAACATAACTTAAGAATGATAACATACTCGATGCCCTTGTGCTTTATTAACTTATTTATTAAGTTTTCTGAAATTATCATTGAAATCAGACGAAGATATATATGAACGGATATTTATGGAAATTCCTCGTTTAGCCGGAAATAGAATGGAACCTTCAGCTCCACACAGGGGTGTTTCCTTATATGATGCTCGCGGAAAAGAGGAAATGCTAAAGTATGTTTATAGAAGGGCGGAAGCAAAGGGAAAAATTGTTCGAGCTAGCCTTGGCCCGCATCGGTTTGAGTATGCTCTTATTTTTACGAGTGATGGATATGGCCAACCGTGGAGAGACGAGCCTTACGCGAATGCCCTCACCACTTATTGGCTGCGCAAAGATATTAATAAAGGTGCCGGAGGGATAAATATCCCTGGATATGCTTTTGTTTTTGGTTCTAATATTCCCGAGCCGTTTAGAGACTATGTTGGATTACATGAACATCATGAATCTCAAGGATTTAGCCATATTAAGGCCTGCATGGTTGAATTATCAGAAGCCAGAAGAAACGGTGAGTTCTATGGAAAATACGCCTCTTGGCTGCATGGATTAGCTCTTAAACCGAAACGCGGGAAGGATAGGACTGTAGGATATTTTGATCGGGCTCTGCCAGGTTTTACTGCCAAGTATAATCCAAACAAGTATTTAGCAACTCAATATGTCGACATATTTTATCGGCTGATATCTGCGTAAAAAGTAGCCCCACGGGGAATCTCCCGCTCCTTATTATTAAAAAATATAATGAGTGCGGGATCCCGGCTTTGCCGGGAGAACCCCGAT
>JAPLLA010000008.1 GCA_026387795.1 Candidatus Saganbacteria bacterium
CCTACTCCCAATGCCAGGTCTAGCGCCAGCGAACCCGTGGGGATAACTTCCACGTTCATTTTGCTGGCTTCTCCCATCTTCATAATGGCACCTTTTCCGTAACTCTTTTCGATCTGTGAAATTGCTAACGTCAACGCTTTCTTCTTATCTTCGCTCATTGTTTTTTCCTCCTTTTATTCTCCTTCGTTAAGCCCGGAAAGAATATCTTGTCCTCCCAGGTGCAGCCAAAGCAGCCCCAAGGCTGCGCGTGCGGTTTTTTCTCTGATTTCTGTGCGTGTCCCTTGTAAACGCAATTCCTTCCATTCTGTTGCTTTATCAGAAGCTATAGCAATGTAAGCCATTCCTACCGGGGCAGGGGGTAGGGCAACCGGACCTGCCACACCTGTAGTTGAAAGCCCGATATTAGTCTTAAATTTTTTACGGATATTTTCTGCCATAGCAATAGCGGTTTCGGAGCTTACCGGTCCGTGTTGGGAAATAATAGCAGGAGGGATATTTAATTCTGTTACTTTGATCCGGTTGTGGTAGCAGACCAGTCCCCCGATAAAATACTGGGAACTTCCCGGGATTTCAGCCATTAAACTGCAAAGCATCCCTGCGGTCATGGATTCTGCAACAGAAACCGTAAGGCGGTTTTTGGTGAGCAAAGAAGAGATCTGGGAAGCCGTAGTCTTCCCGATTACGGAAATAATTTTTGTAAAGAAGTCTTCCAACGTGACTTCAGTCGGTTTTAAGCTTTCAGAATCCATAAATATTCAGCTCCAGACATTAAAGATAAAAGCACTGCCAGCCAGAGTACTATTTCTGCCATTGGTATTCCTAGAATCAGCATGGCGGTAGCTGCGATTTGCACCACAGTTTTTACTTTTGCCATTTTTTCCGCTGGCACGGAAAAACCTTTGTTTGCAGCCATGATCCGAAGTCCCATGACGCTTAATTCCCTGATCAAAATAAGCACTACCGGTATGGAAGATACTTTTCCCAACTCCACCAATACCACCAATACGCAAAGTACCAGTAACTTGTCTGCCAAAGGATCAAGGAACGCGCCTAAGGCAGTGGTTTGCTTAAACTTTCTGGCCACAAAACCGTCAAGCCAGTCAGTTAAAGCTGCAATCAGAAACCAGATAAAAGCAGCAAAGGTCTTTTCCGGTATAGAAAGCAAAAGAAAGATTATGAAGGGAATAATCAGGATCCGGCACAAGGTAATAAGCGTAGCTAAATTCAAGGAGTAGCTGTCGCCAAAAGGTCGTACGCAGAAGCACCGACTGCCTTTGCTATGACCATATCTCCTGGCTGGAGCCTTTTCTTGGATTTTATATATACAGAACCATCTATTTCAGGGGCATCCATATAGGAACGCCCTAAAAATCCTCCATTATTTTGTTTTTCGATTAAAACTTCCAACATTTTACCCACTAACCTTTTGTTTTTTTCTTTGGAGATTTGGTTCTGTACCCTCATAATTCTATGAAAACGCTTATTGACAGTGGAACCGGGTACTGCAGCTTTTCCCTTCAGATTTGCCGCACTGGTTCCGCTTTCTTTTGAATACTTAAAAACACCTAACCTTTCAAATTTTGCTTCTTTTACAAACTCCAACAACTCGTTAAAATCAGATTCGGTCTCGCCCGGGAACCCGACAATTAAGCTACTTCTAAGAGTTATCCCAGGCACTCTTTCCCGGATTTTATCTATTAAATCCCGGATTTGCCTGCCGGAGATTTTCCGGTGCATAAGCTTAAGGATTTTATCACAAATGTGCTGGATAGGCAAGTCAAGGTATTTAACGATTTTAGGCTCTTTGGCGATCAGGTCAATCAATTTGTCTTCCAAGTGGTTGGGATGTGCATACATTATTCTAATCCACTTAATTCCCGGTATTTTGGCGGTTTTTTGCAGTAATTCAGTAAATTTTGGTTTTTTATAGAGATCCATACCATAGGCAGTGGTATCCTGGGCCACATAGATCAGTTCTTTGACCCCTTGTTTTGCCAAGAACCGAGCTTCTTTAATGATGTCTTCTATGGGGCG
>JAPLLA010000044.1 GCA_026387795.1 Candidatus Saganbacteria bacterium
AATAAAGACAGGGGGGGCACCATGTGTGTAGAATTTCCTAAAAATAGCCAGAAATAAGTGAAATTATTTACTTATTGGCACGATAAGCGTCCCTAGGAACTTTCATGAAGAATTGGGGATAAGTTAGAGACTGTTAAACCAAGAGACGGCAACTTCATCAATAAAAGAAGGCTTTGCCTCAAAAACTCTGCAGTTTCGACAGGGAAGTTTTCGAGCAGTTTTAAGACTTTTACCGTCAAAGTGAAAGAATTTCATTAGCCTCTCAGTAGGAATCACGCCCGTCCAACCACACTCGGGACAAACGTAAATCACCACTTTCATTAGTTTTTCTTCCATCAGGACAAAATCTTAACTTGAATCAGTTTTCTTTACCAGTTGGTAATTCTTAATTTCGTAGTTGAGGAGTAAATCCTCATCGCTTGGGTTTCCCCTGCTAAGAAAAATAATGCCGGTTAATTGCATAGGCTTACCGCAAATGGGACAAGCTAAGGGATCATGGCCATGAGTCCAACGCATCAATCTGGAAAAAGTAAGTTTTATCCTTTTCAAAGACAAAGAAATGGAAATATTCTTTTGTGCTCTTTTGTCCAATATTCTTTTGGCTACTTGGTAGAGCCGGTTCTTGTGGTAAGAAGAATATAGTCCGTAATAGAAAACTTGATGTTCGTATTTGTCAGGGATGTGTTGGATTAGCAACTCAATGAATTCGTGGGGATGCGCCCGGTTGGCACAGTGTTTAGGGGCTTCTATCCGGGCTCTCTCTTTCCACACAATTTCCTTACCTTCCCGATAATCCAAAATCCCTTTCTGTGAGATTGGAGCTCGTTTAGCATAACGGGAAATGTAAATGAAGGAAAACGACGGATCATTGTCTACTCTTTTTAACCAGACATACCATTTTTTATCATGGAGAGAAGAAAGCATCTGGAGAAAAGATTTTCCTTTATTGCCATAAGCGTCTTTAAGTACTCCTTTGCGATAAAGTTTCCTAATTCCGGCAAGTAATTTGGCTTTCCAGGCTTTCTTAAGCGATTCTTCGTTCAGGTAATCATTTTCTGTCCAGGTTTTATTGTCTAGATCTAATCCTCCGGCAGTAATGAGAACATGGAAATGAATATGCCATTTGAATCTTTTGCCAAAAGTATGCAGGAGAGCAACGATCCCTGGAAGATAATTCATCTTTTTATGCTTATGAATAAACTGTTTAATTGAGGCATTCATTGTTTTAGCCATTAGAGGAAAAATAAGCCTACGATTTCGCCTGGCCAATTCCCTTAACTCATAGGGCAAAGAAAACACCAAGTGTTGATGGTCGCATTTTAGGGCTCTACGCAATAATCCATCAAGCCAAATTAAATTAGCTTTATACCCACAGGACGGACAAAATCTGGATTTGCAGGTGCAGGGAATTAGTCTGACTTCTTTTGGATGGTCATGGCATTGGTGTATCTGAATGCCCATCCAAAGGCTCTTGCAAAAGAGCATTTTGTAGACATTATCCAAAACAGCGGGCCTTGTTAAGTCATAAGAATGCGATGTCCTCCTGAAATCTTCCCATTCGTTTTTAAAGATGTCCTTTAATCTAGCTCCCATACCTATTTATCGAAATAATTCCTCATAAAGCGCGAGGCGTAGCCGAGCTTATGTTCTTGCCATGCTTACCCGACTAGTATCCAACCTGACTGCCAGAAGAGCCGCGGAGCAATTTTATTGTTTCGGGCACAAAACTAAACTGTATAATCCTGATTGCCCTCCGCTTACCCAAACCGCACAAATGGTCCTGGAAAAGCTTTCAAGAACGGTTTCCTGCGGTCAATATATACCGGTTAGCTGGGAACAATTATCATTGGATC
>JAPLLA010000001.1 GCA_026387795.1 Candidatus Saganbacteria bacterium
CGGCTTTTTGGAAAAAGCCCTGCTTCCATGGCTTGTTCGCAAAACCAGAAAGAAGCCCACAGGTTTTTAGCACGGTAATAGTTTTGGGCAATACAACTGCCTAAGCAGCGGTTTTTCATAACACATTCTGCGCAGAGTCCTTCGAGCTTTGCAGGAAGCCCTTCCCTAATCTGATTTAAAATATTGCTGTTTTCCCAAACATCTTTTAGCTTGTCTTTGTTTGCATCCCCAAAAATTAATTCAGGAACACTTTCTCCAATGCCGCAAAGTGCGTACTTGCCGTTGCCTAAAACACCAATGATGCCAAATATTCCGCAAGTACCACATCCCACCCCATTGTCCCCAAAAATCCTCCCCAATGGACGGAATGCTACAGGATGGCTGTAAAAAAGTTTTATTTTGGTCTTCTTGGACAATTCGTTTTCTACCTTTTGCCCGATCGAAACTAATTCCTGGATGGAAAGTGTCTCTCCTGCTTCGTGCATTTTTTCCCCGCGTGCAGTAGGTTGGACTAAATTAAACTTTACAGAACCTGCCCCCAGTTCTTCTGCCATACGGATCACATCTTCCATTTGATGAACATTGTGGCGCATGAGGGACATGATGACTTGGGGATGAAAACCTGCAGCAACCAGGTTTCTGACCCCCTGTTTTGCTGCTTCAAAAGAACCCTCTACTCCTCTTACCCATTCGTGATTAGTAGCATCTGCTCCGTCAATGCTCACAGAAACAAACGTCCCTTTACACTCTTTAAGCTTTTTTGCCAATTCCGGAGTACAAACCACTCCATTGGTTTCAACTACCAAGCGGAGGTCTTTTGATTTAATATAATCAAGCACTTCGTTGATTTGAGGGTGGATGAGAGGCTCCCCTCCAGTAAGCTTTACACTGGAAAGACCAAGCGGAATCGCTTCTTCAACAATTTTCTTAAATAAGTCCAGTGACACATAAGGGAATTTTAGTTTCCCTTCTTCATATTTTGGCTGGATCCAGCAATGCCTGCAACGCAGGTTACACCCTTCGGTAATGTAAAAATAAATGCAATTTAACGACGGGAACTTTTTTCTTCTTGCTTTACTTCTTCACTCATTACATCCACACCCTTCTTTCTCTTCCATTAATAATTTTTCGTCAGGCAGTCTACCGCCCTCTTTTAAAAACTTTCTTAAGCACGAATCCGCACTAGGGCCATAGGCATCTCCTAGTGTAGTATGAGCAAGTGCAGGACACCCTCCCCTGCAATATGGTATGTATTCACACCCTTCGCAAAACTTAAGGCCTTTTATTGGTATTTCTCTCCTCTTCCTAAAACGGTTTAGTTCCGGACTATTGATCCAAATTTCCTGTAAACTATCTTTATTTATTGTACCCAGTTTCATGTTCGGCAGTTGTAAGCAAGAAACAATTGTGCCATCTGCTAATACTGCAATTTTGCTGTTGGGCCCACCGCAACTGGTAAGCATTCCCCCGCCGGACAAAGGAGGAGCTCCTTCCCTTTTGGCTTTCATCATTTTAAGCCAAAATTTGGCTTCAGCCAAAGGACCTGCTGCTGCGCCAATCCTGCCATTATATTTTTTGACTAATTTTAATAATTCTTCCATGGCAATCGCACGTTCTTCTGTGGTAAGGGAAATCTCATCGTCATTTTGGCGGCAAAGCCCCATGTAAGAAGCGGAATTGGTAGAAAAACCCGGGAGACCTAAGTCTTCAAGCAGCATCTTTGAAACTGCTTCAAGATTTCGGACATTGTGCCTATTGATTGTTACCCTGACAGTTGCTGAAATTTTATTCTTTTGGAGCTTTTTAATTGCCTCTACTGCCTTAACAAAAGTCCCCTGGCCGCGGGAAGCATCGTGTACCGCAGCTTCCGAACCGTCGATTGAAACCTGTACGCTGCTGCAGCGTCCGGTAGAAGCAATAAATTCTGCCAGTTCGTCTGTAATCAGGGTCCCATTGCTCAACACACTAAAGCGCATCCGGTTTTTTACGATTCCCTTTATGATTTCTTTAATATCCTGGCGGTAAAATGGTTCGCCGCCGCAAAGGCAAATGTCCATAACAGCTAAACGGCCCAGTTCCTCAAAGAACTTAAGCCATTCTTCAAGAGGAAGGTCCCTGCCAACATTACTATCGCTGGTAAAATGGCTGCAATACTTACAGCGCAAGTTACAGTTGTCTGTAATGTTGATGTCCACTGATTTTGGTGATTTCATTAAAGCCATATAAACACCTTTATGTTGTGTGTTGTGAGTTATGGGTTGTGTGGCGAGTAATGAGGGTGAGTTGTGGGTTCATTAAAAAACCCATTCCCACAACCCACAACCCGACTCACAACTCACAACCCAATACTCACAACTAATTTAACGTTGCCAACCCCTTCTCCACCACTTCATTCATAAAGCTAGTAACGTGCTCTTCGACTTCCGCAGGGACGTTTTCGCAATTTTCTTTTAGTTTGGCTACAATGTCTGCCACGGTGTTCTTACCGTCAAAACACTTCCAAATAAAAACCGAAGTAGGATTAACCCCAAAAGCATGCCCTGTGTCAGGGTTAAAAAGCAATGCCCAATCGTCAAATTCCTCCCTAAGCACTACAAAATCATTCGCGAGCGGTTTTTTTGCTGTATCTGCCATTTTACTTCACCTCCCAAAAACATAAAAAGCGTATTTCCACAGTTTCGATATTCTACTATAATACTAAATATGTTTCCAGCTAAAAAAATAGCGGCCTTACTAATTATTCTAGCGTTTAGTGCAAACCAAGCGCTTGCGTTTTTATCGCTTGAAGACTGGAAAAACGAAAAAGAGACTAATCTGACCATTACGGGACTGGAACTAAGTAAAGATAAGTATGTAGATCGGGTTGCCATTAAAACCACAGGGTGGATTGAGCCCAAAGAAACCTATACTTTCAATCCCCCTGCCATTATTTTGGATTTTCCTGTGGCACCACTTAAAAAAGAACTCTCTGTGCTTGCCAAAAGCTCCAAGCGGATCAAAAAGGTTTACACCAGGCCAAACCCGGAAGTAAAAAACCAAATCCAGGTTGTAGTTGAGCTTTGGAAAGAAGCGGACTATGAAGTTATTAACATTTTTGGTAAAAACATCTGCTACATTGAGATATCTGATATCAAGAAACCTGTTCCTCCTACGGTAAAACCAAAAATGCCATTGGCAGGTAAGCTTATAGCCATAGATCCCGGGCACGGCGGAGGAGATGTAGGAGCATTTAGCGCTTCCGGAAAGCCGGAAAAAGACTTTTGTTTGGCAACCGCCTTAAAACTTGCCCAAATATTACGCAACCAAGGAGCAAGTGTCTACCTCACCAGAGAAAAAGATAAGGATACGAATTTCAGGGAATTTATGCCTGAAGTCAATGACAAGAAGGCTGACATTTTTATTGGGATCCATTATAATGCCTTCGAGTCGCAGGGAATTTCCGGCACGGAAACATTCTATTTTAACCGGGAAAGCAAACCTTTGGCAGCTTATGTCCAGCAAAACATGCTAAATGCTTTGGGCCGAAGAGACCGCGGTATAAAAAGAAGAATGCACTACGTTACGCACCATGCTGAAATGCCCTCGATCATAATAGAGCCCTTATACATTACCAATAGGGAAGAAGAAGCGCTGGCAGAAAACAGTAAAACGCAAAGTAAAATAGCAAATGCAGTTGCCGAAGGGATCAAAGAATATCTAATTAACTATAGGACTAACTAACTATGCCGCTAAATATATCTGATGTAACGAATATCCCGGCTGTTCCCACACAAAGGATCATCACCATGGTCTCGGAAAAACTTCAAGCTACCAAGCCACAGCCCAACGGACCGATTGGGATCTACGATTCCGGGGTTGGCGGAATTACCGTGCTCACAGAAGTCATGAAACAGATGCCTGAAGAAGATGTAATCTACCTGGCAGATACAGCACGTGTACCGTATGGAGGAAGAAGCGCGCAAGAAATCATAAAATTTAACCGTGAAATCATACACTTCATGCTAGGGCAAGGGGTAAAGATGATCATTGTCGGTTGCAACACCTCCTGCGCCCTTGCTTATCAGGCCATGCGGGAAGAGTTTCCTGCCGTCCCAATCCAGGGAATGATCGGACCAGGAGCCAGGGCTGCTGCCAATGCCACAAAAAACAACCGCATTGGACTTATTGCAACAGTTGGAACAATTGAATCCAAAGCATATGAAATCGCTTTGACAAAAGTTAACAAGAATATTGCGGTTACTGCCAATGCCTGTCCCCTCTTTGTGCCGCTTATTGAGGGAGGGTTTATAGATGCGGTTGAGACATTAAACGTGGCAAAAATATACTTAAAGCCTATCCTTGAAGCAGAAGTAGATACATTAATCTATGGCTGTACCCACTATCCTTACCTGGAAAAAGTAATCAGTAAAATCATGGGCCCAGAAGTAGCATTGGTTGATCCTGCAGAAGAATCCATAAAACATGCCAAAAAAGCCATGGACCGGCTAAAACTAGGGAACATCAAACCAAGGCTCCCAAAATATACCTATTTTGTCACTGGCTCCGTGGTACAATTCCAAGACTTAGGCAGCAAGCTTTTGGGGAAGCCCCTTGGAAGCGTTAAACAAGCAACCTTGAGTAAATAGCTATGTATGAATTAGTAGTGGAAAAAACTTTTGATGCAGCACACGCACTCCGCGGCTATAACGGACCTTGCGAAAACCTGCATGGCCATACTTGGAGGGTGCAAATTACTTTATCCTCTGTAAAACTAAACAAAATCGGCATAGTTAAGGATTTTCGGGAAATCAAAGAAGCTCTAAGTGCCTCGATTTCCGACTTTGACCATACTAATTTAAACGACTTGCCTATCTTCAAAAAAGAGAACCCTACTTCCGAAAACCTGGCTCGGATCATTTTTGAGAGGATGAAAAAGAAGATCAAAGAAACCTCTAAAGTAACGGTTTGGGAGTCAGCTACTTCTGCGGCTAGTTATACGGAATAATTTCAAATGGAAACCGGAGGCTGAATGCCTCGGTTTCCAAAAAGCACCCACAAGCCTGGAAACCGGAGGCTGAATGCCTCGGTTTCCAGAAAGCACCCACAAGCCTGGAAACCGGAGGCTGAATGCCTCGGTTTCCAGAAAGCAGTAAAAATGAGTAAAATTGTTCATTATGTTTTTAATACATATAAAAGAAAACCAATATTGGTCCCAGAAATAGCTGCGGATTTGGAACAGTTGTTTACATCTATTTGTGAGGAGCGAGGATTTAAGCTGCTTTGTCAAAACATACTCATTGAACATGTTCATATCTTGATTGAGAAAAAAGAAACAGAAAGCAATGAATATATAATGCAGATGATAAAAGGGGTAAGCGCCAGAAGGATTTTTAAGAAATACGATACAAATCGTTTTGTTTTTAGAAAATTATGGGGAAGAAGTTATCGTGCAGAAGCAATTGAAGGGGAAAGTCACCTACAAAGAATAAGGCAATATATAAAAAACCAGAAAATAGATGGCGTTGACAAGAGAATTACATCTATTGGAAACCGCGGCATTTAGCCGCAGGTTTCCAACTCAAAAGCTAAAAGAATAGCGCCACAATCCCCTTCAAGGTCACAATTTGTGACCTTGGAAGAATCTGATATCCCTTAAATGTGCTATAATTCCCCCCATGCAAAACTCCATTATCTCAGAACTCAAAGAGAGCATTGAAGTAAAAAACCGGGTTATAAAAGAGCTGGTTAACCTACCCTTAGTAATCCCCTCCCAAAACACCCCTCGCATCCAAGAAGCACATATTACCAGTGGACACATCATTTGTACTTTAGTAGAAAAGGTACTATTTACTTAAATGCATAAAGCCGTATTTTTAGATAAAGACGGAACAATAAATGAAGACTTGGGTTACATCAATGATCCCAGGGACCTAAAATTAATCCCAGGTTCCGCAGAAGCAATCAAAATGCTAAATGATGCGGGGTATAAGGTTATTGTAATCAGCAACCAATCCGGCATTGCCAGGGGCTATATTCAAGAAAACATGATCCAAACCTTAAATAAGATTTTGCACAAGCACATCTTAAACGGCGGCGGACACGTTGACTCCATTTATTACTGTCCCCACCACCCTGAAATCGGGCTCCACCCCTACAAAAAAAATTGTGACTGCAGAAAACCAAGCCCAGGAATGCTTAAAAGAGGAGCAAAGGAACATGGCATTGATTTGAGCCAGTCTTACATGATTGGGGATCGGGTCAGTGATATAGAAGCAGGGAAAAATGCGGGGTGCAAAACCATTTTAACCCTTACAGGTTACGGCAAAGAAGAACAAAAAGCGCTCCATGAAAAACAAATCACCCCAGACCACGTTGCAAAAGACCTCTTAGAAGCTGTAAAATGGGTGTTATCAAATGACAGAAACTCTTAGGAAAATTGTCAATAGGTTTCAAGGGAAAAAGGTCCTGGTATTTGGGGACCTGATGCTCGATGAGCACATTTGGAGCAAAGTAAGCAGGATCTCTCCAGAAGCACCGGTCCCGATTGCAGAAGTGGAAAATATTACCCACGTTCCCGGAGGATGCGGAAACGTTGCCTTAAACGTCAAAACCCTGGGAGCAATTCCATATCTTGTAAGCATCATTGGCCGTGATTCTTCCGGAGAAAAACTAAAAAGAGTTATCCAGCAGCTTGGCTTGGATTTATCACATGTCATTATTGATAACACCAGGCCCACAATCCTCAAATCAAGAGTTATAGCACAGCACCAGCACGTAGTGCGCGTAGACAGGGAAGATAAGACTGAAATTAGCGATAAACAAAGCGCGGCACTACTGAAAAGCATTAAAAACCTGATCCCTAAATGCGACGCTGTCATTATCTCTGACTACGGAAAAGGGATTGTCTCAACTGCCCTTTGCCAAGCAGTCATCAAGCTTGCCAAACAACATAAAAAACCGGTAACTGTTGACCCTAAAGGTTTTGATTACAGAAAATATAAAGGTGTAACTTGTATTACCCCAAACCTTTTGGAAGCTGAAACCGCAGCAAAAAAGAAAGCTGCCTCAGATAGGGATTTAGAAACAATTGGGAAGACTCTTTTAAAAGAAGTGCAAAGCGAATATGTAATAGTAACCAGGGGAAAAGACGGTATTTCTATTTTCCCAAAAAAAGGAGCAATCACCACTCTGCCTGCAGTACCGATTGAGGTTTTTGACATTACAGGAGCAGGCGATACTGTAATTGCAGCTTTGACCCTGGGACTGGCAGTAAAAGCGAATATTATCGAAGCCGCTACCATTGCAAACTTTGCGGCTTCTGTAGCAGTGAGCAAAGTAGGAACTGCACCGGTATTTTCTGCGGAACTGGAACTTAGGCTCGAAGAAAGATACCATCCTGCGGCAAAAATTAAGAGCCGTGAAGAACTGAAAAATCTGATACCAAAACTAAAAACCCAAGGCAAGAAGATTGTTTTTACCAACGGTTGCTTCGATATATTACATCTGGGACACATCCGCTACTTGAAAGAAGCAAAAAAACTGGGAAATATTTTAGTGATTGGATTAAACAGTGATAGTTCGGTACGAAAAATCAAAGGCGCTCCCCGCCCCTATGTGGGTGAAGAGGAACGTGCGGAAATTTTGGCAGCTTTGGAATGTGTTGATTACGTAACCGTATTTGAAGAACCCACCCCCAAAGAACTCATTTCCATAGTTAAGCCGGACATCCACGTCAAAGGCGGGGATTACAGGGTGGAACAGCTGGTAGAAGCGGAAACAGTGCAAGCACATGGCGGACGGGTAGTGGTTGTCTCACAGACCAAAGGAAAATCCACTACTTCGTTGATCGAAAAAATACTGAGAAGGAAGGGATAAAATATGAAAAAACTCGCTTTGGCATTAATTCTGATTTTTATCGTGGCTGCACCTGTACTGGCCTGGAAGATCACTCCGGAACTGCAGAATGAGCTAAACCAAAGACTGGCAGACGTACAAGCAAGCCCTTATTCCCCTGATGCACACTTTGAGCTTGCTATTACTTATGCGTATACCAATAAAATCCAGGAAGGTATGGATGAACTAAAAAAGGTCCATTCGCTGGACCCCGACTATGCACCAATTGCACTGGATATTTACTCCAAAGCAGCAAAGGCCAATCCCGATAGCTGGAAGGCCCTTTACCGTTACGCGTTTGCACTTTATTTCAATAACAAAAAAAATGAAGCCGTCGACACTTTTAAGCAGGTCATAAAAATAGATCCCAAGAATGTTTTTGCTTACGGTTATATTGCCCTTATTTTGGGAGAGCAAAACAAGATCAACGAAGGTGTGGATTGGACCAAAAAAGGACTGGCAGTAGACAATGAAGTAGCGGCCATGCATTTACTTTTGGCAGCGGGATATAACCGCCAGGGCAAAAACTGGGAATCGTTTTGGGAGGGTGTGGAAGCTTTAAGGCTCAAGTCAGCAGGGTTCTAAACCCATGGAAACCATTAAAAAAATTGCTCTGTTTTTGTTTGTAATCTTTGTCCTAATCCTCTTTGTATGGGCACTTTATCTCCCTAAAGAAAACATCCAGGAAAAAGTACTTAAAACCCTTGAAACACAAAAAGAAAAAGCGGACGTCAGTTTTAAAAATGTCACTTTTTCGGAAAGCCTGGGAGACATAAGGTTTTGGGAGTTAAAAGCGGATTCCGCAATCCTCAATAAAGACACGGGCCTGGCAGAATTAAAAACCGTAAAAGGGGTGTTTTTTAAAGACAACAAACCCACATTTTATTTTATTTCTCCCATGGCAAAATGGAATATGCAAAAAAAAGAGATCTACCTGGAAGACCCGGTTGGCTACGACCTAAAAAAAGCAAAATACCTGGACCGGGTTGACCCTGCTTTTAGAGACAAGTCTATTACCGAAGAAGCGGCTATCATTGAAAAGCAAAAAGGTACCCCGGGATATTGGCTCAAAGCAGAATATTTGGATTGGAAGCTGGCCACACAAAAAGTGAGTTGTAACAAAGGGCTCGTTTTAAACGGATCTGATTTTAAGGTAACTGCCCAAAGCCTGGATGGGGATTTGGCTTTTAACGAACTGACCTTAAGCGGCAACCCATATGCACTGGTCTCACCTTCCAGCCAAAAACAGAGTACTGCTTCTATTGAAGCCCGGGAATTCAAGTTTTTTAATGCCAAAGACAGTATTGTTGCTTCCAGGGAAGTAAAAATTGTATATATGGATC
>JAPLLA010000062.1 GCA_026387795.1 Candidatus Saganbacteria bacterium
CTTAAGATCATCTCCAGAACCGATATTTATCAACTCTCCAAGCTCTTTAGAGGAAAAACCTTCCATTAAAAATAGGCATGCCCTAGCCAAATCTTCAACATAGAGAAATTCCCGGTAAGGTTCGCCACTCCCCCACAAAACCATCTCGTCGCTTTTAATGCCTAACTCTCCCAAAGTAGCAACAATGGAATTGGGATTATTAAAATCTATCTTTTTATCTAAACCAAAACCAAGTGGATAGTTTTTTAAATCTCTCACAATAACAGCAAACTGCTTTTCTTTTAAAAGCCTTGCTAAAAGCACTCTCCTTAACAAGGAAGGCAAGACATGCGCAGTTTCCAGATTAAAATTATCCCCAGGACCATATTGGTTTGTCGGCATTACAGAGATAAAATCGGTCCCGTATTGTTCATTATAATAACGGCAAAGTTTTATCGCTGCTATTTTAGCTACAGCATAAGCTTCGTTAGTTGGTTCGAGTAACCCAGTTAACAGACATTCTTCTTTAAGCGGCTGAGGAGCAAGTTTTGGATAAATACAAGAAGAACCAAGGTTTAACAGTTTCCTTACTTTATATTTGTACGCAGCCTGGATAAGATTAGCCGCAATCATGAGATTGTCGTAGATAAATTCAGCTTTATAGGTATTATTCGCTAAAATGCCTCCTACTTTTGCAGCAGCAATAAGCACATATTCGGGTTTTTCTTTTTCAAAAAAAGACTCAACCTCTGATTGCCTTCTTAAATCCAATTCAGAAACATCCCTAACAACAAGATTGTTGTATCCGCCTGCTTCCAGCCCTCGCATTAAAGCAGACCCAACCAATCCAGTATGCCCTGCTAAATAGATTTTTGCTTTTTTGTCCACTACTCTCCTCCCAATTAACCTACTGTTATCTTATTATCCGTCCAATTAATCCCCTTATCTTTAAGAATCACTTTACCTTGTCCAGGAGATTTTAATCCAATCAACTCCAGATCAGCATCCACCATTATTTTCACCAGCTCATTAAATTTAATCTTGGGTTCCCATTTTAAAACCTTCTTTGCCTTACTAATGTCCGCCTGTAGGAAATCTACTTCAGTCGGTCGAAAATATTTAGGGTCAATTTCTATATGTTTCTGACAATCTAAGCCAACATAAGCAAAAGCCTCTTTGACAAAATCCTCAACAGTATTGCTATCCCCTGTACCAATTACATAGTCATCTGGGTTTTCTTGTTGTAGCATCAGCCATTGGCAAACCACGTATTCAGGAGCATAGCCCCAATCCCTTTTTGCCTTCAGATTACCTAAATACAATTTATCCTGCTTACCCGCCAAAATCTTCGCCACCGCCATAGTAATCTTTCTAGAAACAAAAGTTTCTCCCCGTCTGGGGCTTTCATGATTAAACAAAATCCCATTACAAGCAAAAAGGTTATAAGCTTCTCTGTAATTAACTGTAATCCAATAGCCATAAATTTTAGCCACGGCATATGGACTGCGAGGATAAAAGGCTGTTTTTTCGCTTTGAGGAGGATTAGCAGCACCAAACATTTCGGAACTAGAAGCTTGATAGAATCTGGTTTTTATCCCACTGGCCCTGATCGCTTCAAGTAATCTGATCACACCTAAGCCTGTAACATTTCCGGTATATTCTGGAGTTTGAAAACTAACCCGAACATGGCTCTGCGCTCCAAGATGGTAAATCTCCTCCGGCTTCACCTCATAAATAAGGTTAGTTAACTGACTCGAATCTGAAAGATCTCCGTAATGTAAAAAAAACTTTGCCCCTTGACTATGGGGATCCACATAAATATGATCAATACGATTTGTATTAAAGGTACTAGCCCTTCTGATTAAACCGTGTACCTCATAGTCTTTAGACAATAAAAACTCTGCCAAATAACTTCCATCTTGCCCAGTAATCCCAGTTATTAATGCTTTTTTCATTGCCGATCCTCCCCCTAGAAATCAAAAAATCAGAAAAATAACTCCTCTTTCATTTTTTGAAAATATTCTAAAGCAAAGACAAAAAACACACTTATTCCTATCCCCAAAATTCCCATAAACAACATTTTCTTCATCGATCCTTTAGCAAGTGGCATTTTGGGGACAATTGCGGGATCAAGAATTCTAAAGTTTGCAGAAATAGATTGTTCACTCAAAAAAGTACCTAAAACTATTGGATAAGCGTTGGCAATTTTTGTTGCCAATTCAGGATCTTCATTTGTAATAGTAATTCGAAGTAAGCCATCTTTACGATCCACATCGACCTTGGTCATAGCAGAAAGGAACATTGCTGCTTCCTCCTGAGTAGGAGGTTTGGAAGTTTTCCAGGCTTGTTTTTTTTCGTCCCAAAGTTTTTTTAGTAAAACCTTAGTTAATCCTTCCTTTTCAATCAAACGTAATGCTAAACTTCTACTTTTTAAAACTGCAAGAACATTCCCTAGACTTCCTTTACCTGCACTATCACTCAAAAAAGAAATCTCTGATAAAGCACTAAACAGCCCCCCAGAATCAGAAATAGGCAATAGAACCACTGTCGCAGCATATTCTTTAGGAATCGACTTAACCTGTAAAAACCCCAATAAGATTGCAATAATAAAGAACCAAACAACTATCTTGCGTCGCTTAAAGATCACCTTTAGAATATCGATCAAGTTTATTTCGTCTTCCATACTATTGGCTCCTTTTACTGTAAACGTATGAACCGATAAACTTATGAACCCATGAACCTATAAACAAAAAAACTTATGAGCGTGATGCGTCCTTTCTTACTTTTGAGGCAAAGGCCCTCAATTGTTTATATATATTTTCTGCAATATTGACAAACTTTTGATAATCCTGAGAAGCAATATATTCATCATCCAAAGCACAGTCCAAACAAGCAACCACTTCATTTACCGACGTTAACGAAGTATTCAAAAACCTGCTGAAATCAATATCAGAATACCGCTCCGAACCCTCTGCAATATTCAAAACAATTGAATCCAACGCCCGCCAGAGTTGTGAAGTCAAACAAAACCGCTCTTCTTTTGGAAAAAGCTTCCTACTCAAGTGCTTTAATTCCTTGCGAAACCCCCGAGCTTTTATATAAACCGGAAATTCTCTAAACCGAAATACATTGTCCTTCATTTTCTCTCCCATTTTTCATCCTTTAGTTCATTCGTTCTTAGGTTCTTTCGTTTTTCCTTTTTTTAGTTTACTTTGTCGCCGATTTCACCACAGCAATCGTCATTACCAGCTCAAAGATTAGCTTGGATATGTCTTGTACCACCTTAAAACCATCAACCGGTTTTTCAAACCGCGGCGGGACGATCATGACATCCCCTGGAGAGAGCCTGCTCCAAAACAGATCCAGATTTCCGGCACTTTTACTAAGCACAGATCCGTCTGCTTTTATGACATATAAGCTATTAATATCCCCATTGGAAGTAGATCCTCCTACCTTATCCAAATAATAGGAGATATTTTTATCTTCCTGATATAAAACTCCTGCGGGATTATAGACTTCTCCTATAATAGAAACAGAAGAGGGCTTAAACGGGAGATTTAAAGTGTCCCCATCTTTTAATTCAACATCATATTGAGAACCTTTAAAGCTGTTTAAATCGGACAGCTTAATAATGACCCTTCCTTCCAATTTCGTTTGCTTTAAATTATCTAGCAATTGTTGAGCATAATTATTGGTAGCAGCTTGCTGGCTCTGTATAACCCCAATATTGCTCTGTTGTATTTGCTGCCTTAAAACATTGGTTTCAATTTGATCCATAGCTTGAGTTAACCTGTCGTTCTGCAGGGTTTTGACTTCCTGGCGTGTAAATGTAGCGCCAAAAAGATAGGCTTTATCCGTATATCCTCCTGCACGTTCCAAAACAGAACTGAGCTTTTCCCCTTTCATAATAGGATATTCTCCGGGGAACTTAACCTGACCGGTAATTGTAACTTTGCCCCAGTACCAATCCTGGATTTTCCGTATATTTACCCGATCCATATTTTGGAGGTTCATATTATCTTTTGGGTCATTTGCCATGACTTTATTTAAATCAACAATGAAACGGATATGATCCACTTTCTCATCCTTAACAACAGAACGATAAACTTCAATCTCTTTCCCATACGCATCTGCAGCTACATTGCCGGATTGAAAAACCAGGTCTTTTACTGTCATACCATCCCTATAATCATAACGCCCAGGTTTTTTTACAAATCCGGTAATTTCCACATACGGCTTTTCTTTTAACTCTCCCAAACCAAAAATCCTAACCCGGTCCCCTTTGGAAAGAAGAATATTTTCCTGCTGATCCCCTTCCAATAAATTCTTCAAATTAAAGGATACGTTCTGTTCATGAAAATCAGGCGGCACATATCTTATTATGTAACCGTACTCCTCAAATGGCTGGGGTTTTAAATCCGCATAACCACTGGGAAATAAATCCTTGAGCTTCATCCCTTCTTTCCATTCATAACGGCCCGGGGTAACCACATTCCCATCTAAATTAACCACATTTTGCACCCCTACAGGGACATTAAAAACCTGGATAAAATCACGGTCCTGAATGGAAAAACCCATCAGTTTCTTATCTTCCTGATAAAGAGAGAGGTTTTTGTCCATAACCACCTTTTTCTCATGTGCAATCAAGCGTTCAATCTGGATCCGGCTCAAGTCACTGGTAGGAGTAAGCTCCCCAGCCAGCCAAATGACATCTTTTAACTTTGGGGTCCCCTTAATTTCAAATATCCCTGGACGGTTAACGCTCCCTGCTACTCCCACTACCGGACCAATCATAGGGACAAAAATAGTGTCTCCGGATTCTATCCTGCGGTCCTGCTTGCGGTCACCTTTAAGCAAAAAGTCATAGAGATCAATATAAGCAATGATTTTATCGTTTCTGATCAATTGGATGTTGCGCAGCGTACCTTGTTTGGTTGGTCCGCCTGCAGAAAAAAGAGCACTATAAACAGAAGACAAAGAACTTAAAGAATAACTCCCTGGTCTGGCCACCTCCCCTACAATATAAATATTAATAGAACGGATTTTATCCATGGTAACTGCAACATTGACCCCTTCAAAATATTTACCCATAATACTTTGGAGATACTCCTGCAGCTGGCCAAAAGACATTCCTGCTACAGCAATTACCCCTGCTTTAGGAAGCACGATCGTTCCATCACGATTAACATTGACCTTAAAAATTCCTTCACTAATTCCCCACAAAGTAATAGTAAATGCGTCTCCCGGGCCAATAAGATACTCTTCACCAACCAGCGCATTGTCTGACGGTACAAAAGTAGAAGCTGCTTGCCTAAAAAGCGAGTACCCAAAAAGCTGGAGATTTTGTTTTGCTTCCGGAAGAACAAATTGTGTTTCAATTTCAGACATCCCTTGGGAAGCCGCTGGTTCAGCAGGCGCTGCCTTACCGGTTTGGTCGGATGAAGGAGTGCCCCCCTTTACATCCTGCACCGCATCCTTTACATCCGGCCGGTTTAAAAGCTGTTTGCCTTCCGGAGTTTTAAGAAAGTCCTTGGCTTGCTGGATATCGGAAGGTGTAATTTGGGACGGCGCTGGAAGCTCCGCAAAAGCAATGGAGCTCAGAAAACTTAAAATCAAAATAATAGAAACAAATTTAATACTCTTTCTAATCAATTTAGCATCCCTTTCTTTATTTAAATTTATTGACAAATCCGGCTTGTTTTAATTGCTTTTATAAAAAACTTCGCCATTTCTAGAGAAGAAATATATTTCTCATCTAGAAACTTTAGCTGATAATCCTTTGCCAGATCATCCACACAGCTTAGCTGCTCCAAAAACATCTTTTCGCTGAAAACCTCGTCATATTTTCTTTTGCACCATTTAATAATATCAGGAACCCTTGCCAACTTTTGTCTCAAAATTACATATAAGTCAAAATAATCACGATAATTGCCTCTCCTTCCCAAAGCATACGCTTTGGTTGTCGCAATATCCTTTACAGAAAGCAGCGGTATCACACCCGGAAAACGTATCAAAGGGAAAAGCGGATCCCAAAAATAATTAATCAGGCTCACTTTTACCTCTTCGTTCAAAACAAAAGTAAGCTCATCTGAAGTGTCCACTAAGGTTTCAATTTTATAGCCCTTAAATGCCCCCAAAACCTTGCGTTTCAACGCAAAAGAGACTTCTCCATTCCGGAACAGGTCAAAATCAAAAGATTGCCTGTGCCTCAATTGCAAAGCCAAAGCAGTGCCGCCAGCCAGATAATACTTGTCTTCCAAACACTTAAAGAGCTGCTTAAAAATAGCTTGCCGTTCTTTATCCAAAATATCGATAAAAAGCCTTTTATCCAAGCTTATCCTCCTGAAAACATCAATTCCGCAAACCTAAGGACGCTCTTCCTGCTAAACTTTGAAGCATTCCTGCGCGCAAAATTTAGGATCGATTCCCCCCCCAATTTATGAGCTAAATACTTAATGTGCTCCATTCTCCCTTTTTCCAATGCCTGAAACAAGATCAAATCCCGGTCTTTTTTCAAGGATATTTTATTGAAATCCGCAAACCATAATATTGATTTAAAATATTTGGGCAGGGCCATTAACTCTTATCCCCCCAATTTCCTCTTGAGATTATGTCTTACCCTCTGATAAACCTGGCTCGCTTTTTCTTCCAGCTCCGGGCTTAATAAATAAAGGATCTCCTTGCCCAAAACGCGGTATTGCCCGCCAATCTTTGCGGCACGGAGAAGCCCCTTTTTCACCAAACGGCGGAAAGTACTGTCGGAAATCTTGAGTATTCCTGTGGTTTCTTCTACGGTATAAATTTCGTTGGCTTTGAGTTCCATAATCAAACTTGGAAATTATAGCAAAAAGAGGGTCCTTGTCAAGGCCTTTTAGGGGTAGTCAAAGGTAGTCAAAGGTGGTCATTTAAGCGGGGTTATTCCAAACTAGAGGGGCAATTTTGCGGTAAGCCAAATCCATGTTTAAAAATAAAATAAAACAGGCTTTTAAAATGCTCCCTGGTTGCACGACTTAAAACATTGTTTGCACTGGCACGCATATGTTTATGGAGCATGGCTGCTTCTGCCACATATGCAACCTGCCACCCCTTCCCCCACATCCGGTAGCACCAATCCACATCATCAAAATATAAAAATATTTTCTCATCCATCATTCCTACTTGATCAACTGCTTCTTTCTTTACCAGCATACAACCACCTAAAACCCAATCTACCAGCCGATTGTCTTTATGGTCCCAATCCTGCATCAGATAAAACCGCTCCAAAGCACTCCCTGCCATTAACCCTCTAATAGGAGTAAAACGGTATAAATAAGTACGCAAATCCAAGAATCTGCGTACTGAATGCTGCAGAGAACCGTCTTCATTCAAAAGCTTACAACCAACAATCCCAATCTTGGGATTTTTCCGCATATAATCAATCATCAGCTCAATTGATCCAGGAAACACAATAATATCCGGGTTTAAAATTAAGGAATATTCAGTCTGAGACATTTTTAACCCTTGGTTAACTGCCTTGGTATAACCAACGTTCTTGGCATTAACGATAAGCCTTACCCACGGAAATTGTCTCCTAATTACTTCGGCAGACCCATCGGAAGAATTATTATCAATAAAAACAACCTCAAAAGGCAATGTTTTTTGTGTTTCTTCCAAAGAAGATAGGCATTTTCCCAGGGTTTTTTGGGAATTATACCCAACAATAATTACAGAAAGTGTACCTCTTAGAGAACCAAGCTCCCCTTTTCCTTCCAATAACCTCTTTTTTAACAAATCCATATCATAAACATAGCCAGCGACTTGTTTGACATTTTGTGAGGATTTTACAAAAACCCTAAAAAAGCATAAAAAAGAAATTGAGAGAAAACCAAACATATAAAGTATCCCCCGCGACATCCACCACATCTGCCCCATAAAAAGAAACGTAATAAGGATAAATAGTCCCGTGCAAATTACACCAAAAACCAAAACAAAATCCTCTAATAGAGCCCGTTTATTTCTTTTGTCATATGCCCCAAGAAGCCAAAATAAGAAGAGATACAATACATCTAAACAGATAAGCACCCAAAAATACTTAAAAGAATAGTAAGAAGGGGCTTCACGGATGAAATGCCCATATTTCTCCCTTAAAAGTAAAGCCGCTACTGCAGAAATATTAATTAGGAACAAATCAATTAAAACCCTCATAAAACCTCATTAGCTGATAATAATAAGCCCATAACAATCCAGGTATGGCTATGCTGTAATATACCATAACTTAAGCCATTAATTAATACACCCACAAAACCACAAATAAGCACCGCAAGAACAAGTTTAGAATTATTATCTTTTAAAAAGAACCACTTCTTAAAAGATTGTAATAACAAAAAGGTAACAAGTCCCATAAACAATAAGAATCCGGGCAATCCGTTTTCCGCTAATATCTGAAGATAAACATTATGTGTTTTTTCTATATAATCTTTAAGAGGGGAATTTAGGGGCTTGTAAGAATTATATAAAAAGCCATAATTCCCTGGCCCAACACCAACTATTGGATGGGACTTAAACATGTTCCATGCTGTTTGCGCCATCCAAAGACGGGTCACCTTATCATCAAAAATATTAACCTTCTTTTCATTAAAAATGCTGATCCCTTCCTCAGTCGCCAAATTTTTATTTACAACTTTTAATTCTTCCGCTACTCTCCAGACCTTGATTTTTGTGGCGTGGGCAGAAAAAGCCCTGGCATAACCAGGCCAAAGACCACTGTTAACCACCATGGCAACAAATAATACCAGGACAAACATTGCTGCAAACCTTAAATAAAATAACCTGTTTAACCTCTTACTGTTTAAAGCAACAAATAATATCCCCCCAATAATAGCCCCACCCAATGCTCCCACAGAAAAAGTCATAATAAAAGCGAGAAACACAAAAAAGGCACTCAAATAATCCAAAAATCTTGGTTTTTTTTGCGTAAATGCCCATAAAGCAATAAGAACTATTGGGATCAAAAAACCCGCAAAGCTTTGCGGCTCTGTTGCGGTACCATATAATCGCGGCAATAGATAAGAAGGATAGACCAAAAACTTAATAAATCCCAGCATGTATCCCCAAATCGTAAGGACCCCATATAAGCAGGCAATTGACAAAAAAAAAAAAACCAGCCTTATAAAGTTAAAAAGCTTTTCACGCATATTAACTAACAGGCGAATGAAGATCAAAAGCACCATATTAAACAGCAAATACGCAACAAAAAAAAGATTGTAGAAATAGGGCCCCTTAAAACCTGTCGCTCCTTTCATGAAAGAAGGGACAGAGATTAAATTCCAATTAAAAAACAAGGAAATGAAATTCCACAAAATAAATATTATCATCAAAACATCAAGGGTTTTATTGGCAGCAAGGAGTTGTTTCCATCTTTTTATTTCATTTAAATTAAACAAAACAGCAAAAAAACAAATTAGGACAAATAACATTCCCATGCTTAAGCGGGAAAAACCCAGCCCCTGCCAAGGAGAAACAGAAAGGATTGGGATACTAACTACCCAGAGATAAAAAAAAGATTTTTTTATGCTCTCCCATATTTTAGACATGAGCAAACCTTCCAAAGAATGCCAAGATCTGATAACGCGATTGTCTTGCTAAACGGGCAATAAAACGACAAAATGGCACAGGAAACAAAAACAATAATGGCCTCCTGATAAACTTATCAAAAAGAGCAAAGCGTACTAGTTTAAATGACAAAAACCCCCTATATTTCATACTACTAAGAACAACCATTAATACTTCCCACGGATAGACTGAAAAAGGAGCTACTTTCTTAAATCTAGGCAAAACATCTTTATATTGGGCTTCATTTAAAAGAACCTCAATCATCGCTTTTATAACCGGGCGCTCAAACTCGCTTTTTTTGGCATTAGACGAACCATATTGAGAAGGATGTTCTCTCATAACAGCAAAAATTTCTGGGACATAACAAATACCATAACGAAATGCGATCCCATGATGGGCAAAAGTATCACAAGACCATTTGAATTCCGACCGGTATTTGCCCATTTCAAAAAGAGCGGCAGTTTTTACTACCACCGTGCCGGTCATAATAGGAGTAAAAGGCTCATGCAAAAAAACCTTGATTAGCTCATCCGGAAAGAAATATTCTTTATCTCCCAAATAATGGTTATTGTTAATAAGAACTTCTCCATTAAGCACGGCATTTTCCGCGCAGCATAAGCCTGCTTCCGGATATTTGAATAATAAGCATATCGATTTTTCAAAAAAACCAGGCAAAACCTTATCATCTGCTGATGCAGCATAAACATATTCACCCAAAACATTTTCTAACGCTTTATCAATGCTATAATTTACTCCCATATTTCTCTCGTTTTTTAATAAACGTAAATTGGGATACTTTTGCATCAGGGACTCAACAACTGACACGCTGTTATCTGTAGAACCATCGTCTACCACAATAACTTCTAGTGGTTGAAAAGACTGCGTGAGGATCGCTCCCAGCGATTCCTGGATATAATGCCCATAATTATAATTACACATTATTACTGAAAGAGTGCTACTTTTCACCGGTAATTACTCCTTATATCGCATATCAAAATCTTCTTCCACAACCCGCCTGCCATAGCGTCCACGTAAAAAGTCTGTTAAGCCACAAAATGCAGCCCTAACCCCTCTAAAATTTAAAGTCCAGAGGCCATAAGCTATATGTTTCAAAGGGGTAAAAAAGAGATGAAAAACAAAATAAAAGAGTGCTTGTTTGTTTTTCAAGTCAAAAAGCAACGTATTCCTAACTCTATAATAGATATAAAGAGAAGAAAAGCGCCCCCCTGCACTTTTCGCAAATTTATGGTAAATGATTGCCGTTGGGACATATTTTAACATATAGCCAGCTTTTTTGATCCGCCAACACAAATCCACATCTTCATGGCTAAAAAAATAATCGTCATCTAAGACCCCTACTTTTTTAAGGACCGGTGCTTTTACCAAAAAAGCACACCCAGTGACAAAATCAACCTCCTTTTCTGTATCAAACTCCCCGTTATCCACTTTATTTAATCCAAAGTGATAGGTCTGCCCTGTTAAGTGATTGATCCCGCCTCCTGCAAACCAAATTGTATCCGGATGGTCATAATAATATATTTTGGGCCCAACCACCCCTATTTGGGGGTCTTTTTCCGCCGCTTTTACCAGCACATCTAAAAAATCAGGTTTTACGATAGTATCATTATTTAAAAGCAACACATAATCCGCGCTCTCTTCCAAAGCCCTCTGTATTCCGACATTATTACCACCGGTAAAACCCAGGTTCTCTCGATTACGTATAAACAAAGGTGACGGAAACTCTTTCTCCAACCTATCAACAGAACCATCTTTGGAATCATTGTCCACAACCACTATTTTATAATTAGGATAATTGATCTTAGAAAGAGACGCCAAACACTCTTTAGTGTCTTGGTATTGGTTCCAATTTAAAAGGATAATTCCAACTTTAGGAAGCATGTTTATTCCTCCTAAACATCAGTTTTATCCAACGAAAACCATTGCCAATACCCCGGATAAAATTCGCAAGCTGCTTTGGGAGAATTACCATAATCTTCCTCTTGAATAGGTCAAAAAAAGCAAATCTTAGAAGCTTAAGAGAGAGAAAATTCCAGTATTTTTTATGAAATAAAATTGTCACAAAAACTTCCCAGGGCGACTGAGAAAAACCAGCTGTTTTTTGAAACATTGGCAAAACATCTTGATATTTAATATTCATCAAAACATCTATTGTTTTAGCAATAACCTCTCTGTCTTGAAATCTCTTTCCGCCCCCTCCCCCATACTGAAGAGCATGCACTCTAATAGTAGTTAATGCCTTAGGGACATAACAAAAACCATAACGAAAAGCAATGACACTGAAAACAAACGAATCACAAAACCATTTTAATTCCGGTATAAATCCTCCTGCCTTTAAAAATTCCTTACGTTTTACAATAATAGTATGCGGAATAAAAGGGGTTAAGGAATCATTTTTAAAAAGATGCAGCACTTCCTGCGGAGAAAAATAACAAGGATCCTTGTTTAAATAAAGTTTTTTTCCAAATTTTTTATCTTTCTCCAAAAAAATCGCATCCGAACAACAAAAACCAGCTTCTGGATATTGCATTAACAAATGCATGGATTGTTCAAAAAAACCGGGAAGGATCTTGTCATCTGAAGCTGTCCCCACGATATAATCACCAGATGAAGCTGCTACCCCTTTGTTCATAGAATAAGCTACCCCTAGATTCTTTTCGTTTTTTAACAAACGAAGATTTGGATACTTTTGCATAAACGACTCAACAACTGTAATACTATTATCGGTAGAAGCATCATCAACAACAATTACCTCGTCAGGCGAAAGAGACTGGCTAAACACCGCCTCTAAGCACTCCTTCAGGTAATGCCCATAATTATAATTTGGTATGTAAACAGACAGTTTTTTTTGTTGCATTTTATACTCTTTTAAATCCTATATCAGACTTTACGACAACGATATTAAACCAATTTTATTCCCATTCTCTCATCGCTTAAGACAACCAACTGCTATAAGATAATTGGCCATTGGTAAAAACCCAGCATGCACAACCTCATCATTGGCCCCAAAAACAAAAACATGCTTAAAATATTTTTTCATCCCCAACTCAACCCTTTCTCCCAAACATTGATTAACCCTCCCCGACCTAGTAACAGATGAGAAACTTTTCGCGAATATAATATTGGGCATACCAATAACAACTATTCCATGAGCAGTCAAACAAGCGGAGATTTTATCTAAAAATGCTCCTGTGTTCTTAGAAAAAGCATGGCCAACCACATCAATGCTAACAATGGCATCGTAATGACTATTTTTCATCCTCAGAAAATCCACATTTTGAAAATTGATCCTTTTGTCAACCCAGTTTCTCTTTGCCACCTCAATAGCCTCTTTATTCACATCAATACCTTTTGCTTTCCCACAGTCTTTTGCCAATAGCCATGTTCCCAACCCCTCTCCACACCCAACATCAAGCACCCTTCTACCTGGTCCAATCATCTTTGCAGCAAATTTATAATAACTCGTCATTTGAAGAATTTTCAGCGGCAAATGGATAAAATAATCAGCGTAGCAACTACCGATCAAAATACTACTACCTCGCATAAAATCTTTTACCGGCTGCCATATTGAATTTTCCTTGTGTCTGTTCATTTTTTTTGTTTTTTCTCCTTGCCACATCCTACGCAAAGAAGGTAATGGGCCATCGGTAAAAAACCGGTATGAACTATTTCATCGTTCATACCAAAAACGAATACCATCTTAAAGTATCTCTGCATAACAGCTTTCAGCCTATCATAAGTAAAAAGATTTACATGCCCAAGACGGCTGGCTTTGGAAGCATAAGCAAAAGAAGTCTGGTTGGGGGTTCCTACAATAGCCATCCCATCAGCAGACACGTTATTGTAAAGGGTTTTGAAAAACTCATTTTCTTTTTTTGGGACGATATGCTCAATTACATCCAGGCTAACAGCCGCATCAAAACTTCCATACTTTTTTCCCAAAAAATCGTCATTGATAAACCTCACCTTTTCGGAACCCCAATTCTCCCTCGCCGTCAGTATCGCATCACCATCCATATCCACACCAGTATATCTAGCAGCAAATTCCGACATGATCGGCACTCCGATCCCTTCACTACACCCAAATTCGATTATTTTCTTTCCCTTGGAAGCCATTTTTGCCACAAATTTGTACCGTGCGAGCACAAAAGCCAGTCGTTTCGGATCGTTATAAAGATTATATGACCAGTGCTTGCCAAGACAGAGTTGCTTGTCCCCCATTACAGTATGGGCTTTACCCCATACTTCTTTTTTAAAACTTTTGCCTTGTTTCACTTTACTTTTCCCTTCCATTTTTCTACCACATAGTCAATGCATTCAGACATGGGCGTAAAATTAAAATCATTCAGGAGTAGAAATTTTTCAGGCACCATGGTCGTGTTCTTGAGCCGTTTAACCTTAAAATCAAGCTCATCGATCGAGATCTTCTTGACCTTGGCCTGATCAACCCCCATTTTTCTGGCAATCCAAGTTGCCAGTTCATATCTAGACCATCGCTGCGGGGAACAAACATTTATGATCCCCTTTGCCCCTTTTGCCTGGAGACCAGCCACAGCCAGGACAAAATCCCCTATATAGGTAGGACAAAAACATTGATCATAAGCAGCGCGGACCTCCTCCCCTTTTGACAGCTTTTCAGCAATTTCTTCTATCAGCGGGCCTGCGCTGTCGCGCAAAGAAAAAAGCTTGCTAGACCTGATCACCAGATAATTGTCTCCACAGATATCGGGCATAGCATCCTCCACTTCCATTTTTTGGAGACCATATTCAGTAGTCGGCAACCGGCAGTCATTATCGGAATAATTTCCGCTTTCGCCATCAAAAACATAATCACTCGAAAAATAAATTGGCTTAATTCCTTCCATCGCCAATTGTTTTATTGCCTCAATTGTCCCTTTAACATTAACTTCCCGGCAAAGTTGTTTTTCCTGTTCACACTGGTCAATCTGGGCAATCGCCGCAAGAATCAACGCTTCTTTATGTCCGGAATCTGCCAACCTCAAACGCCTGATATCAGGCTGAAGTAAGTCAAGATAAAGCATTCCCTCTTTCCCTGGCGTACGGGAAGTGCCTATACAATCAGGAAATTTGCGGCGATATGCAGAAAAAAATGAGGCCCCTATAAAACCAGTAGCACCAATAATCGCCGTTTTGGGCAATTTGTCAGGCAAAATTATATTTTCCAAATTAACCATAACCTTATTAGCCGCCATAATTATTCCTCACCTAAAAAACCTATTAATTCAACTTCTTTTTCAGCATAGCGGTTGTGAAAACCCCTCCAAATCCCTATTCCCAAAGGAGTCATAACAAATAAAATAACAAAAAAATAAGCCGCTGCTATCTTTAATATTCCCAAATTTCTAGCAAAACCAATAATCACGAAAGCAATAATCCCTGCCGTCAACATGTAGACCCATACAAAAGGCTCTTGTTTATGCGCCCTAAAATAATGTGCTTGCGCATTAAAAAGCTGGATCAACAAAAATGCTAACAAGAAGAAAAAAGTCGGCCAAGGAGAAAGCAACCTGCTGCTAAAAGAATAGTGAAAATAATATAACAAATAAATCGCGCTTAACAAAACCGCTCCCCCCATAACCGCCACCCCCAAAGAAAGCCTTAAAGCATGAAAATAGAGCCGGTCTAATTCCTTATACTCTTTTTTTGCGACTAAAATCCCAAATTGCGCAACACGCGTAGCAAACCACATGTTAGAGATTACTACCAAAGCATTGATAATATTTAAGGTCATGCCCGCCTGCCCGGCAATAATACTTCCCTGATACCGAAAAACAACCGGAACTAAAAAAGAAGAAAGAAAAAAACCGCTTAAACCGCTTAAAGCGATCTTCCACTGCATAGGCCAGATTTCTTTCCACCAACTAATATGCGCCTGGGCAGTAGATCTCAATATGCTCAAAAAAAACTGTCGATAACCAAATAAGACAAAAATCACTGACCACAAAAACAGCATCAAACTCGCTCCAACCAAAGACCATAATCCAAAACCTAGAACAATCAATATCCATACTGCCAAAGACTGAAGCAGCCCTTGTATAAAACGGAAAAAATAAACCTGATAAATCTGGTTACATCCCTCCAACACAGAAAAGATTGGCCCTACCGCTAAATTCAGGGCAGTAAAAAAACACAAGCCAATCCATGGCCAAAACCAAGAGACACCAACCGCTTTTACTGAGGAGAAAAACAGATATCCACTAATATTTAAGAATAAAAAAAGCAACATACCGGCAAAAGCAAACCATAATAAAGATTTAAGTAGAATGTTTTTTAAGCGCGCCTTGGCTACCGGATCGCCAATTACTTCTGCTTGGTCCTCATTTAAACTTAATTTTGCCCATTCATGGCTTGCAAATAAAATGATTACTACTGACAGTCCAAGCTCAATAAAAACCTGCAAACCCAATAAACTGGCAAAAGTATAATAATACCCCTGCAATTCAGGGGAAAAATAAAAAATTATCAAAGAAATCGTTACAATTCCCGCAACCGCCGCCCACACCTTAGACAAAACCGCCCAAAAAACCGCCTTGTTAACGCCCATTAACCGCAAAAAGCTCATTAAGTTTGCTTGCACCTTTTTTATCAACGTTTCAGCCTCTCAAAAAAATCATCAAAAATAAAATCAATGTCCGCGAATCGCCATTCATTTGCCTTTTTCACAATCTCATCAGCAAAAATCACACTCGTTCCTGCAAAATACGTAGAAAAGAAATGATCGGCTCCTATGCCATATTTTTCCTGAAATAATTTACTGGTTGTATTGATCATTTCCATACGTTTCTTCTGGTCTTGTTTTGCTATTGAAATCGTATCTCCACTGACAAAATGAACAATCGGCGCATTATTGGTCCAAAGATTCCATCTGTGATTCTTTAATCCATCATATTGAAGCTCTAGATCCATTCCAACACTCATGTTTGGATCGAATTTTCCGATGTTTTGCCACGTTTGCATAAGAAACGACGCCACTGGCGAGAATCTGCCGGTCATTGTCCGTAATTTAGTGGAATTGTTATTCCAAGGGTCTAAAGTAAAACCAAAATTTTCATATCCATTTTTTATCTGAAGGTTTTGGACATAATCCGCTAAAACAGGAATGTCTTTTATAGTAAGAAGGATATCTACCAATTCATCGTATTTGCAATCCACAAACAACTTATAAAGTGCGGCATCAACATTGCTTTTGCATTGCAAATAACCAAGGTTGAGAATGCCCACTTTATTCTGATCATACACTCTTTCCCAAATATGGTTAAAATGACCGAACCAATTCTTCGGCCAAAGAACATCGCTGTGAGAATAAACAACGATATCGGTATCCTTGTCAAATTGTTCAATTCCAAGATTGGCCGCCCCACTTTCCCCCACCCAAACGGCACTCTTGACATATTTAACCAACATTTGCCTGCAAAAATCCTCGCAATTTCTTCCCTTGTGATATCCATCCTCAACTACCACAATCTCCCCCGGAAAACCACTGTTTTTCAAGCTCGTCAATGAACTTCGGAATACCTCGGAATCAAACATGGAAAGCATTACTACTCCATATTTCAACTTGGTCTGCTTTGGGATTGTTAAAGGCGCTTTGGTGGATTCTTTCTGTTTATCAATTTCTTCTTTTGAAGAAAAAATTTCGCTGGCAGCACCCGTATCGCCTATCTCCTTCAACAAAAATGAAAGCCATTGCCGCGTTTGATCTACAGGCAAACCAGAGTTAAACCTTTGGATCAACAATTCAACAGCTATCCCATAACTCCCGAATACCCTGAGAAGTATACATGTTCTGATCAAAGAAACTTCCCTATCAGTATCTGTCACGAATCCTTTAACCTCCGAAGATGCAGTTATGCCGTAACGTATTCTCCAATAGCCAATCCTGAAAACATTGTAAACATCCCTTAAAATACTAAAGGAATACACTCTTTTTGCTGAATTGCCCCATGAAGGCTTTCTTTGTTTGAATCTGAACATCCTACGCAAAAATAGGATTATTCGAAGCAATATCACGACAGAGGGAAAAATCAATATCCTCACTAAAATATTAAATTTCGAACGTGAACCACTGCCCCTTCCGTAAAAAACCCAGACAATGCCGGAAAACAATCCATGCAGGAATCCCAGATCAGCAACCGTAACAGGCTGCGGTAAAACAGCCAGTTCCCTTATGCGGCTGCATAACAGAAGCCTTGATAAATAGCTTTCTATTTTTTGCATTATTAGATCGTTCCCCAAAAAAACACCTGCTTTCCAAACACCTTTTTTATCAACGTTTCAGCCTCTCAAAAAAATCATCAAAAATAAAATCGACATCCTTGAACCTCATTTCATTGGCAGCTTTTACTATTTCATCAAAATATATCACGCTGGTTTCACCAAAATAAGAGGACAGAAACTGCTCGATCCCAAATCCATATTTCTTCTGGAAAAGCTCATAGGTTTTTAATACACTCTTCATAAATTTCTCATTGTCAGAGGCACTCAACATTGTAGTATCAACGCTTAAAAAATGTACTAGAGGTCTGTTATTTAACCATAAGTTCAACTGATGTTTCTTCATGTCATGATACTGAAGCTCCAGATCCATAGCTACGCTCATGTCGGGGTCAAACCCCCCAATATCACACCAGGCTTTCATTGGGAACGAAGCCCCTACCGAAAACCTCCCCATCTGTATCTTTAACCTTGTAAAATCATAATTCCACGAATCTATTGCCAGCCCGAACATTTGGCCTCTGTTCTTTATTTGGATATCCAGTATCTTTTCCGCCTGTCCCGGAACATCTTTCATGGTTGAAAGCACCCAGGTCAGATCTTCGTATTTGCCACTAATGAATAGATCGTAAAGCGATGCATCCAGGTTGCTCTTGCACTGCAAATACCCAAAATTTATCCTCCCCACCCTACCCGATGCATACACTTGCTCCCACGCAAGATCAAGGTCCGCATGCCAGTTTGGAGGCCACAAAACATCGCTATGAGTATATATAATTATGTCTGTATCAATGGGTAACTGTTTTATTCCTAGGTTAGCAACTCCGGATGATCCGGTCCAAATCGGATTCTTGACGTATTTTACAGGCAGATCTTTGCAGAATCCTTCGCAGAGCCTCTCCTTAACATGACCGTCCTCCACCACAACGATCTCCCCGCTGAAATCGCTGTTTATCACGCTCAAAATAGAACTCCTAAATATTTCCGAATCAAACATAGTCGGCATTACTAGGCCATATTTTAATTTTGTTTTCTTCTTCTCAGGTTTTGTGTCACTCATAGGTTCAGGTGCATAGATACTGGCGGCAGTATCTGGATCCCCCGCTTCCATCAAAAAGAAGAAAAGCCATTTCAGGGTTTGTGGCCCCGCACTACCAGAACAATATCTTTTGATCAACAACTCAGCGCTTGTCCCAAAATCCCCCATTATTCTAAGCAGGACCGCCGTCCGAATAAGAGGCACATCTTTGTCCATATGTTTGACATAATGTGAGATTCCCAATGAGGAGGTTAAGCCATAATGCACTCTCCGATAAAATATCCGCAGAATGCCATCAATGTCCCTTTTAATACTAAAGGAATACTTTAATTTTGAAGTACTGGCATTGGATCTGTTTTTCTTTCTGAACCTAAAAGGAATCGAAAACAATAGAAGTATTCTCATGAATACCAAGGCCAGAAGGTATAGTATGATTCTTTTGACAAATCTGATAGAATTAAATCTCGAGGTAATGCACTCTACACCATAAAAGAACCAAACAAATACAGAAAATAAGCCATACAACAAACCCAAGTCAGCCAAAGTAACTGGTCTTCGATAAATTGCAAGCTCCCTTACCCGATTGCATAAAAGCAATCTATCTAGAGCTTTTTCAGTAGAAGGGTTATCGTCTCTTTTCATTTTTTTATCCAATCTTTTCCCGTCTTTCCTTCTTGCTCATAATATTTAAATTAATAAACAATGTTTTCCTCACCATTAGACCGAATACCTGTTAATTTTCCTTTAAGACCTTCGAGCTTTAAAGTATTTGCTATTAAAAATTCCGGGCTCGAATGTTCCAATAACCATGTCATCAAATAAAACGCCTCTTTGGGTATTGGTTTCATACTATTGGCACATCGCAACAATAAATCCCAAACTAATTTTTCATCATAACAAAGACGTACAATGTCCATCGCTGCAAGCAGCTTTTTCCTATCCATTCCCCCAGATGAAATACACTTGCAATATTTCTGAGCTAATATTTCTTTCTCATATTTTGGTTTAACCAATGGTTTTTCAGCTATAATTTCCGCAAAAAAACGACTAGACTGCAGTTTTATAAATGGCGTTTCAATGTCTTGGTGTAAAATCACCCAATCTTGTGTAAGACGAGGGCTCCAACTATTTGATCCCTCCGCCATATATGCAAGAGGTTGAGCAAAATAATTCAAAGAATAAAAATAATGGACATCCTGATTTTTAAGCCATTCCATCCAAAAATCAATCCATTCTTCTGTCATTTCTTGCATAGATCCAGTATTAACAACCAAGTCTAAATGCAAGTTGGAAATAGCTTTTACGTAATTTATGGGACATAAAACAATAGAATGTTCAGGTAAACCCGAAAAATCTATTGGCTTAGAATCGGCTATATATACAAAATTAAAATTAGGAAAATTAACGCGCAAAAAAACTTCCGCAAAAAACAAGCATTCGGGAAAGTCAATCAGAACACATCTTTTGGGAACACAAACCGGATTTTGCAGCCACAATCTTATTGCCCCACCATAACCTGGCCCTATTTCACATATGGTTTCCACCTTTTTAATATGGCTCAAACATTTAAGTATCTGTCTTAAATGGAAAAAAAAGATATTACTAACCAAACGTTTCTTATGCATACAAAGAGTTTCTGGGAGCGAATAAGGAGATTCCTGCATCTTATCTATTATCCCAGTAAAAAGCGGAAATTCTTTTTTTAGTGCCTTTTCGTACAAAGGATATCTATGTAACTCCCTAAAGACCGGTTGCCGATGATCGAAATCTACACAACCTTGAGCAAAAGATATAACTTCTTTAGTTGTCTTAAATTGGTTAATATTATTACGGATTTTTTTTAAATATGTTTCCCACCTCTCACTCGCCTCCTCCGAAAAAGCTTTCCGAACCGCATCTAAATGCCTCTTCGCTTGCTCTATAATTTCACTATCCAGATCTAGTGACAACAAAACATCTTTTCCACGCACAAACCTATTTTGCAAAAGTGCTTCAACAAAAAAATAAGGCCAATTAAACCACCCTAAAATTCTAAACAGCTTATTAACGATCTCGTGTTTTCTAAGAAAAAAAACACCCTTACGCATAAAAACTTGCCCCTTCCTTTAACTGCTAACCGTTATATAATATAAAATAAAGAATAAACACATATTCCGCTTACACTAAAACCCTATAATCGCTCTTCCAGCCCTGCCTGATTCCAAAGCATTAAAAGCCTCATTAATCTGGCCAAGAGAAAAATGATGTGTTAACATCTTTTCTAGTTTTAATTTGCCAGAGAGATATAATTCCACGTACTTTGGAATATCTATATCTGGATTGGTCTCCCCTCCCCAACTCCCCACAATTTGTTTTCCACAAATAAGAGCAAAAGGATCAATCTCAATTTTTTGTCCTGAAGGAAGATTCCCAATTAGGATAGTTTTCCCCCCACCCACACGAACAACTTCAAACGCTTGCTCCATTGTGCCTTTAAGCCCTGCCGACTCAATAGCATAATCAACCCCTTTATCATTAGTTAACTGTTTAATAGCTTTAACCACATCCATACTAGCGACATTAATAAGATGCGTAGCGCCTAATTGTTTCGCTTGTTCTAATTTTGCTTCTGAAACATCAATTGCAATAATGATTGATGCGCCGCAAATAGCCGCAGCGTGTATGGCACTAAGCCCTATTCCCCCCACCCCAAAAACCGCAATTGATTCTCCCTGTTTAAGTTTTGCATTATTAAAAACCGCTCCCATACCAGTCGCTACCGCACAACCGAACAAAGCGGCGAGATCCAGAGGCATCTCCTTCCTAATTGGGGTAACCCTATTTTCAGCCGTAACAGTATATTCGTTAAAAGTGCTAAGCTGACCGGAATTAATCCTCTTATCCCCAGAATAATAAACCGGAGCAGATGCATTTATCCCAGAACCTTTAATCCAAGATAAAACAACGTGATCGCCATTTTTTACTTTTGTAACCCCTGGACCAATTGCTTCTACAACTCCTGCGCCTTCATGCCCCAAAGTATGCGGCAAATATTTATCCGGCCCCTTTTTCCCTTTTATTTCGTTCAACTGAGAGTGGCAAACCCCGCTGGCAGAAATCTTTACCAAAACCTGGCCTTCTAAAAGGTCCGGCACTGCAAGCTCTTCAATTCTTAACGGTTGATTTAATACATATAATATCGCTGCTTTCATTTTATCCATAACAATTTTCCTTCCTAATCCGCAATAAACCACCAAAAATCACCAGTATATCCAACTTCGGCAAAAAGCTTATACCAATCATCCACATGCATCATAGTTTCAGCAGTAAGCACCCATTTAAAGAGATTTTCCTTCTCCTGGTCATTATGCCAAGCATCTACCGTAATATAGCTATGCCCTTTTGAAACACGTTCTATTTCACGCAAAGCTTTTTTTAATCTCTCCGGAGAAAGATTGTGGATCGAATTGATCGAGACCACCAAGTCAAAGCTTTTATCCGGATAAGGGAGCTTTTCTGCGCTCCCTACAGTAAGAAAAGGTTTTACCGAAGGCATGGCATTTTCAATTGCATATTCGCTTATATCCAGACCAGCAATCGTAGCGTTGGGCATTAATTCCTTAAAATCGTGCAACATAAATCCCTTGCCGCAACCAACATCTAAGATCACAGCATTTTCCGGAAGATGATAATATTTTTTCATCCTGGCTACTACAGATTTCCACCGTCCGTCATACTTATAGCCCCCATAGCCGCATTTGCGGTCCCCGTCAAAAAAATCTTTTCCGAACAGCTTAGCTATCCGGATAACCTCAGGAGTCTTTTCTGCCATCCGCTTGTCATAATCACGCTTTATTTTTGGATAGGTCCCTAATAAATTAACTTCAGCCACTTTTTCCTCCCTCTTTTTCCCGTATTAATGCATTGAAACCGATAATGGTTTAATAAACATATTTTCAAAAAATTCTTTCCGCTCTAAAAATGGCTCAGGATCTTCGTTTGGCCTCCCAAACTTAACTTGCGGAATAACCCTGTGTTCGCTACCAATTTCAATATTGCAAAATACCGGGCCAGGCAATTGTAAAACATCATTAATTACTTTGGGCAAATCCGCATTTTTATCCACATTAAAGGTCTTAAATCCATATGCAGCAGCAACTTTAAGAAAATCAGGGAAAGCCAAGCCTCCCTCTACCGTTGACGCCAAATATTTAGAATCGAGCCATTGATCTTGGGTCTGTTGGATCATGGAATAGCCATGATTGTTGATCAAAAAGATCTTGATTGGCAAATTATGCCTGATCACTGTTGCCAATTCCTGGATATTCATCTGCAAGCTGCCGTCTCCAGTAACACAAACAATGTCTTGCCCAGGCAAAGCAAAACTTGCACCAATTGCAGCAGGAAGAGCCCATCCCATGGCAGTATTATTCCAATCATGGAAAATGCGCTGATCCTGTTTAAAATCAAAAGCCTGCATCATCCAAGCCAAAGTACAACCAGTATCCACAAAAATACTTTGCTTCTCCTTCAACGATTTAGACAATTGTTTGACAAATACATATGGATTAACCTGCTCACTAGCATAATATTCTCTAGGACAAATTGGATATTTCTCCTTCCACTTTCTGACAATGGATTTCCAATCATCTATTTTATTCTGTTTAACACTTTGCGATCTATGTAAAAACGAAAGAATAAAATCTTTGGCATCGCTATGGACCAGTAAATCTATTTTTAATCCGAACTTTTTAAATTTAGCAAGTTCAGCAGCATCAACATCAACCACAATTTTCACCGCACCACGTGCAAAAGTATCCAGGGGGCTGCCTGTTGCCTTGGTATCCAAGCGCGTACCAATTGCAAGTACAATATCAGCATTTTGAACAGCAAAATTAGCATAACGAGTACCGTGCGTACCAAAGGTCCCAACCATCAAAGGATGATCAAATGGCAAAACATCTGCTACTGCCCAGGTAGGAACCACAGGAATATTTAAAACCTCTATCAGTTTTTGAACTTCTTTATCTATCCCTGCCAAACGCACGCCCCATCCCAAGATAAGAACCGGACGTTTTGCTTTGGCCAGCAATTTAATACATTTATTAATTTGTTGATTTAAACGCACCTTGGAGATTTTTTGAGATTGCGGCAAAAAAGACTTTAATTTTTGAGGGTTAATTTCTTCCCTTTGTCTGTTATCGGGAATATCTATTAAAACCGGACCTGGCCTGCCGGACCTGGCCAAATAACAAGCTTTTTCCAGCTCATAACGGATTTTTTTAGGATCTTTGACCTGCACCGCGTATTTTGTAATTGGCTTACAAACATCAACAATATCTGTTTCTTGAAAACCAACCTGCCTAACTCCAGTATCCCCTTTTAAGCGGAAAGTAGAAACTTGCCCTGTAATATACATTACAGGAACAGAATCATAATAAGCAGAACAAATACCTGTAATCATATTGGTTGCTCCAGGACCACTGGTAGCAACTGCAGCCCCCAAATTATGCGTCACCCTGGCATATCCATCTGCAGCCATTGCTCCTGCTTGTTCATGTTGGGGACAAATAAAATCAATCCCTTTGGTGTTTTCTAAAGAGTGAATTAAATGGAGAGATGCGCCGCCGGAAATAGCAAAAACATGCTTAATTCCCTCTTTTGCTAAAAAGCTTGCTACATAATCAGAAAGTTTCATTTTATCTCTCCTGCTAAACGTTCCAAGGCATTTTTTCTTTTGCAGTTACAAAAAGAGAACCTTGTTTATATCCTACCGGCATATCTTCTGCTTTTTTTACTGAACCCCAACCATTGCATCTGTATGCAGCCACTGTTCACGCGTGGTAACAGAAATAATTTCTTTTTCATGCCCTTCTGCATCAAGCTTAATTAAATCCGCCCATTCAACAATTGAAGTAAAACCCTCTACTTTAACCGCAAATTTATCCAAAGCCCCATAAGGATCCTTTTTGGATCCTGCAAGGTGGCTTCCTGTAGTGTTTCCTAGTACTCTGATAAACTCCATTTCCCCAGGCTTACTTGAAACCGCCATGTTAAATGGCTGGACCTTATTGCAATGATTCAGCTTTAAGTTGCGCGAGAGTATTTCAAAATGTCTGGGATCCGGCTCAAAACAACGGACCTCAAAACCACATTTACTTAAAACAATTGAATGTAGTCCGATATTAGCACCGATATCAGCCACTTTTTTATAGCGCTTACGGTTTGCCCAATAGAAAGAAAAAATAATTAACTCGTCAATATCAAACAAATTAAGCGAGTCCACTGCCCCCATTTTATGATAAGGAAAAATCAGGTTTCCAAAAGGAAGAAAAGCTTTCGGGGTTTCAGACTGGTCAGAAAAGATCTTCTCAATTTCTCCTCTGGCACTCTTTTTTAATAAAGCATATGCTTCAGAAGAAGGCACATGCTGCTCTAACATTGAAGGAAACTTCAAAATTAATTCTTCAATCGTTTTTGCGGTCATTTTTTTCTCCTTTTCTGATCTGGCGCCAGCCAGTCATTACCAAACCTTCTTAATTTATACAGGTTCGGGTTTTTTCTTAATAACTCAGCTAGTTCTTTCTTCCCCCATTGGTCAAAAACTGCACTAAAATTTCTTCCCCCTACTAACTGCCTGGGAGAGGAAATAACCCAATCACAACAATCCAACACCTTCTCCATTGAGACAAAATCCCCTTGCTCAAATCTGGCTAAAGTCCGAATATAGTTTTCTCCAGCTTTTTTCCCTGCTTTTAAAGTTGCTGCATGGATTTTAGTTTTAACCCATCCTGGGCCAATAATACTAAAACGCGTATCTGGAATTTCCGCATCCAGCAATTCACACATTTTAATCAGAGCAATTTTAGAAACTGTATAAGCAGAATAGTTTTGAGTGGCATTGTTAGTGCCTCCGCCAGCAAAAAACAAGACACAGGGACCATTTTCCGACTTTAAGGACCGATCAGGAAGCAATGTCCTGACCATTCTCATTTGTGAAGAAAAATTCACTGCCAGGGACGCCTCCCAAGCATCAAAATCAGTCTCCATAAATGGCCCAATCGGAGCAATCTCACCCGCACAAATTACTAAAAGATCCCATTTGCCTAGGGTACTTTTGATTTTTTTCGCTGCAGCTTTGACTGAAAGTGCTTTATTAAGGTCACAATAACACATTGATACTCCCTGTTTTTTTAACAAGGCAATTTGGGGATTGTTATTGCGATACGTACCAAAAATCTTCCAGCCCCGGTCCAAAAACCGCTCTGCCATAGCAGAACCGATATCACTGGAAATAGAAACAATTACTACTTTTTTAATATCCTTAACCATTGTTTATGCCCTATGAATATACTCTAGCGGCTCTTTTTTTATCTTTTCCCAATTATTTTCAATCCAGGAAACCACCCCTACTAACCCCTGCTCCATAGAAATAACAGGCTTCCATCCAAATTCTTTTCTAGCCTTAGTAGAATCAATTACATAAGCAGCATCCTGGCCTAACCGCTCAGTAACTACCTTGGTCGCCTGCTCAAAACTAACCCCCATTTTTTCACAAATAATGCGAACCACATCTTTTACTGCAATTCCCTGGTCTGGAGACAAATGGTAAATTGCGCCCGTTTTTCCATTTTCCATTGCCAAAAGCTCTCCTTTTGAAATATCTCTAATATGGATATAAGATTTCACTGCCTGACCGCCACCGTGAAGCTCAATCGTCTTACCGGATTTAATATAGATCACAGAGCGAGGAATGATCTTAAATAACTGCTGATGCGCACCGTATACATTTGTAGAACGGATCATGGTCATTGGAAAATTGAAGTTTTTTACAAACGTAAATAGAGATAGGTCCCCGGCTGCCTTAGATGCAGCATAGGGAGTACTTGGATTAACGGGATAATCCTCTTTTACTACACCCTGACAGGTCCCATAGACTTCAGGAGAAGAAATATGCACATAGCGCTTTAAAAACATTTTATCTTTTAAAGCATTGGCTAAGTTGGTAATTGAAACTGCATTGGTTTGGAACCATTGGCCAGGATTTTTCCAGCTGGGTGCAACCTCGCTTTGCGCGGCAAAATTAACAATATAGTCAGGCATAAAACGATCTACTAATCCGATAATCCTGTTTAAATCCCTATTTAAATCCAAGCGGTAAAACTTAAAATCCCCGTTTTTGCGGATTTTATACGGCAAAAACAAGGCGCTTTTTTCGGCAGACCTGCTAATCCCTACTACCGAATATTTTTCTCTCTCTAAAAGCAGGTCTATGAAATCGCTGCCTGAAAACGAGTTACTGCCAATTACTAAAACCTTTGTCTTTTTTCCCATCTTCTCCTCCTAAATCAAAAAGGACCGGTAAAAGATTTATCCGGAACATCTAGCGGCACATCGTAAGAAATGCCTATTTCTGCTTCTGTTTTGACCGGCAGATTAAACATAGTCCGTACAGAGTTAATAATATCTATTGCTTTAGGATAATAATGGTTAGCCAGCGCCCAACTGGTAGGTGTTGGGGTATCAGGAAAAGTTACACGCACAGGAGCTGCTTTTAAGCTCCCATAACAATTCTCTGTTGCCAGTGCCATAACTTCAGCAGCAACCCCAAAACTCCTCCACCCCCCATCTACAACCAACAAACGCCCGGTCTTTTTAACCGAAGAGAGAATGGTCTCCTTATCCAAAGGCTTAATTGTACGCAAATCAACAACTTCAACAGAAATCCCATCTTTTTTAAGAAAATCCGCTGCTTTTAGTGCTTCCAAAGACATATAAGAAGAAGAAACGATTGTTAGATCCGATCCTTCCGCCATTTTATGCGCCTTACCGATTTCTACCTTATAAAAATCTTCCGGAACCGAACCAAAAATATTATGCAGCCAGCGGTGTTCAATATAAATGACAGGATTGTCATCTTTGACCGCTGCAATCAATAGCCCTTTTGCATCATAAGGAGTAGTGGGCATTACTACTTTTAAGCCCGGGATATGGGCAAAAAGTGCTTGCAAGCTTTGGGAATGCTGTGGCCCCTGCCCCCACCCCCTCCCAATAATCAAACGGATCACAATTGGGGCTTTCATCTTCCCGCCAAACATATAATGCCATTTTGCGGCATTATTTATGATTTGGTCCAAAGAAAGAAGCATAAAATCTATCCGCTGGTGGGTCATAATCGGACGCATTCCCACCAAAGAAGAACCAAGAATGATCCCGGTCATCCCGTTTTCTGCAACCGGCATATCCATCACTCGATTGCTTCCATGTTTTTTTTCTAATCCAACAGTAGTGCCAAAAACACCTTTGGGATCAGGAACTCCCAGTCCGATCAGATAAACTGATTTATCGTTAGCAAGCAACTGATCCGTAGCTTCTAAAATTGCCTGGCCGTAAGTAATTTCTCTAGTCATTTTTCTTCTCCTCGGCATAAACATCTGTATATACTTCTGAAACCTTGGGAAAAGGGCTGTTTTTTGCAAAAAGGACTGCCTCATCCATTTCAGACTGAATTTTATTCTTGTATGTATCTATGGTCTCCTGATCGATATCTTTTTTTTGCAGAAGCTTTTTCTCAAAGGTCACAACCGGACAACGCTTTCTCCATTCCTCATATTCAGACTCCAAACGATAACCAAGCTTATTATCGTAGTTTGGTCCACAGTGTTCACGAAAACGATAAGTATCAAAACAGATAAATGCCGGGCCCTTCCCATCTCTAATATGCTTAATTGCTTTTTCTGCTACGCGATAAACATCCAAGACATCGTTTCCTGTCCCTTTGTCGCTATATACGCCATGACCTTTGGCAATGGTTAAATTATCACGTTCATGCGGCTGGCGAACAGAAAGAGGTGAATAAACAGAATAGAAGTTGTTTTCGGAGACAAAAAGCACAGGCAACTTCTTTAAAGAGGCAAAATTAAGACTTTCATAAAAAACCCCTTCTTCTGTTGCTGCATCACCCAAGAATACAACTGTCACTTTTTTTTCACCTTTAAGCAACGTTCCAAAGGCAACCCCAGTACCAACAGGAATAGTCCCTGCTACGATAGGAGTAGAACCCAAATAATTAACAGAAAGGTCAACTAAATGCATGGATCCGCCTTTGCCGTGGCAGCAACCTGTCTCTTTACCGTAAATTTCAGCCATCATTTCGTTAAGATTTCCACCCTTTGCCAGAAAATGCCCATGGCTGCGATGATTACTCATTACATAATCATCGGTTTTTAGATTAGCACAAACCCCAACTGCAATTGCTTCCTGGCCTGCACACAAATGCACAGGACAGCGCATTTCTTGTTCCGAATAAAGACTGGCAAGATTTTCTTCTACCAGCCTAATCCTTAGCATTTCATAATATAGTTTTTTCAGTAATGCCTTATCCATATAGCCTCTCTACTGCAAATTAATGGCTTGCATGGTTTTAATATTATAGTATCTCTTATCTTCCATAGGATTTGGGATCTTCCCGGCTTTAAACGCATCACACAAATCCTTCACAGCATCTGCCACTGAATGTAAGGCTTTAAAGCCCAGCTCTTTTTTGATCTTTTCTGAAGAGACATGATAGGAACGATTATCGTCTGTGGGAGTAGTTACAATTGATAAATCATTCTTACCCATTGTCTTAGAAACAACATCTTTAACTGTTTGAGCAATGTCTTTCATCTTCATATTGTCCCAACCCGCATTAAACACCTTGCCATCGATCATCTCATTTGGATATTCAAGCGTTTTTACATACAAATCTGTCATGTCTGCAATATGAATATTTGGACGCTTCTGCTCTCCGCCAAAAACCGTGATCTTACCTTTATTCACTGCATGATTGGTCAAAATATTGACCGAAAGATCCAGCCTTAAACGCGGAGAATAGCCGCAAACCGTAGCCGGCCTTAGAATTAAAGCAACAAAACCAGGAGCGCGCCTTTTTAACAGCTCTTCTTCACAAAGGGCTTTAAATTTTGAATAATCGGTTAATGGCTCCAAAGATAAATCCTCAGTAACATTATCTTCATCTTTGATACCATAAACGCTAGAACTAGAAGCATAAATAAAACGCTTTACCCCTTTTTTCTTAGAAATTTCAACTAAGGGGATAAAAGCATCATAATTAATGGATTTTCCCAACGAAGGATTCAGTTCATAGCTAGGATCATTTGAAATACAAGCCAAATGTATTACCGCGTCCACTCCCTCCAACTCTTTTTCCAATAAAGATTGATCCCTTATGTCACCTTTGATCTGTTTAAGATTGGGATTGTCTTTTACCGCATCTAAAACATCATCACCATAAATATAGAGGTCTAAAACCTTTACCTTATAACCTTTTACTAAAAGCTTGGGGATTAAAACTGAACCAACATAACCTGCTCCACCGGTAACTAAAACAGTTTTAAACATTTTGTCCTACTCCTTTTTATTAGAATATCCAGGAGACCAAGGATATCGAGTTGCTATCCTAGATCCCCTTGATACCCTCCTTTTTCCATCATCATATCCAACACATAATGCAGAATGGACTGATGGATTAACTCTACCTGGCCATAAGATTTGGACGGCACATAAAAATTCAGCTCTCCCATTTTAAAAAGAGGATTGCCCACATCAAAACCAGATAAAGTGACAACTTTACATTTTTTATCCTGTGCAGCTTTGACACCGTTTAAAATGTTTTTCGATTTACCGGAACTACTAATTGCAACCAGAATATCCCCTTCTTCAGCGAACATCTCTATGGGTTTTGCAAAAACATATTCATACCCATAATCATTGCCAATACAAGTCAATAAGGAAGAGTCGTTGAATGCCTGTGCTTTAATCCCTCCGTTTTTCCAAAAATCTACAGCCATGTGACTCGCAATGCCAGCGCTTCCTCCATTACCAATAAATAGAAGTTTTTTGCCTGCTTTGTGCTGTTCAAGAATTAAAGCCATAAATTTATCTGCACCGTCAGCAAAAGAAATGTTCGTTCCTTTTGTATCAGCGACCACAATTTTGGAAACTAAGCCGTTAAATTCATCATAATATTTTGAAATAGACACTTTCCCCTCCTTTTTATATTAAGATAAAAAATATTTTAACAATTGCGAATCTATGCTTTTTTTGTTTCTCCGTTTTTTATGCCCACAATAATAAGTTCTGAACAAAAATACTCTTCTAAGGCTACCACTTTTAAGCCAAAATGATTGAATACTTCCATCAATAATTCCGCATCAAAAACATGGTGATGCATCCTACATATCCCACTAGTCCGTGCCAATTCCAAAATAATTTCTTTTTGCAGTTGCCCCAAGTTCGGAAAAGACTCTGTCCAATCATATAAAGTTAGAATCTCCGGCAAATGAGTTAAATCGGTTTCTGCCATATTTTTTTGATAATCGCTTATCAAATGATCAAGCTTTGTCACCGGACGGTTACGATCAAATGTCCCTTTTTTATTAGGAACAACCAATAATATGACTCCTCCGTTTTTCAACACTCTTAACCACCCTTCTAATGCCTTTAAAGGGTTAGAAAGATGTTCAATCAAATGGGCAGAAATAACAAAATCATATTTATCAGAGGAGAAAATGCTTAGATCAACCGCATCACAAATAAAATTTACTTTCGGGGATACTTTTTTTATATTACAAGTATCTACGTTTTTCGCTAAAGAATAAATGGGGATTGCACCTCTATTTAAAAAAATGGGGCTTGGCCCACCAAGTTCCAAACCATCTTTGCCCATAAATAGAGAGGCATATGTATCATAATATTTACTCCTAATATCCGTTTTAAAAACTTTTCTTACAAACCGCAAAAAAAATAATCTTATCCCGCCAATTTTAAAAGGCCAAAATATTTTGCGCCTTATCATGTCTATTTTTTCCAACATATTATCCCCATTTTTATTTTAGTAATCTGGTAATAAATTTCATCAGATCCACAGGATCAACTGGATTACGATTACATATGATTTGCACTGCTAATGCACCTACTGCATTGCCAATAAAAGAGACTAAATCCTGGGGCAGCCCTAAAGCAATACAAGGAGCGGTAAAAGACAAAAACGCATCTCCAGCCCCAACCGCATCCACTACCTGGGTCGCAAGTGCCGGAGCATTAACAAAACCCTTCTTCTTGTTATATCCCAAAGCACCATAAGACCCTCTGGTAATAATAATTTCGTCGCATCCTACTCTTTTTGATATATCTTTAATTAAATGCTTCAGTTCCCCGTCTTTGCTATGTGCCGCATATCTAATCTCCAATTCATCCAAAGCAATATAATCAACATTATGGTATTGAGTAATAAGGTTGAAACCCATATTCGCCCCATTAGTTTGGGTATTAACCGCTAAAAATTTAGCTTTTTTACAAATCAAATCAATCAATTTCTTACCTAGAAAACCATGGCCAAAATCAGACACGATGACTAAATCAAAACCGCTAATAATTGCCTCTATTTTTTGGGTAATCTGTTTTTCCAGACTTGGAAGAAGCGACGCATCGTTTACTCAAAGAGTTTTTGGCCAGAGCTAACAAAACGTTTTTTGATAATGGTTGGTGCATCTTCACGGACAAAATTATGCACTTTAACTTTTGGAGCAATTGCCCCTTTAATAAAACCGTTAAAAAGGTCATCGGCTCCGGTTACAGTCAATAACGTCACATTATCACTAAGACCCGCCAAGTGATTAGCCACAGCCAAAGATCCTCCAGCAAAAGACTCTTCAGAGATATATTTTTGCACTACCACATTGCTTTTCCTGGATCGATCCATCCCCTCGCAGTAATGATATTGGTCTACAATGGCATCCCCAATAACCAAAATTTTCATCTTTTGGATTTTCCTAATGTTGCTAAAGATAAAGTCCAAGGGATAATCTTTTATAATATTTTTAACCAAAATTTTCATCTTTTGGATTTTCCTAATGTTGCTAAAGATAAAGTCCAAGGGATAATCTTTTATAATATTTTTTATTTATTTTCTTACTTCCGGAGGAAAAACATCTAAATGTTCATTAATTAGCTTTGAAGAACTAAACGTAATATCATAAGTAAAAGCGATTTTCCCACCAACAGCTTTAACTGCTTCCTCTTCTTCAGAAATTTTACCTGTTACATCTTTTTCTTTTTTCGCATACTCCTGCCCTTTTACATAAATATCCGGTTTTAAGATCTTTATAG
>JAPLLA010000039.1 GCA_026387795.1 Candidatus Saganbacteria bacterium
CTGGCTTGAATGTAGAAACAGTTTACTATGTAAAAGTAAAATCAAAGAATGCCAATGGAGAAAGTGCATATACCAATGCTGCACAGTTTACTACTTTAGCAGTTGCTACACCGACTAATTTGACCGTAAATGGGATAGATCAGAATAATGCAACACCATCTTGGTATAGTTCTGACGGTGCAACTGGATATACCGTTAGTTATGGTACAGATCCCAGTGCCACCAATCTGGGGACAAAAGAAAGTACTGATCCCTGGAAGACCCTAAATGGTTTAACAGCAGATACGAATTACTATGTAAAGGTAAGGGCAGATAATTCCGGTAAGACCAGCAGTGTATATACTACACCGGTTTCGTTTAAGACTAATGCATTAAATGCTCTGGGGAAACCAACCGTAACAATAGATAATATCAGCCAGACACAAGCTAGGGCTTCATGGACTAAAGTAGAATATGCAGACTCTTACCTTCTTAGTGTTGGCATTAATCCTCAAGCAGACAGTCTTGGTACCATTGAAGTGGCTGGGTTGCTTACTGATATTACAGGTTTAAATCCAGGGACTACTTACTATGTAAAAGTTAGAGCGCAAAATGCCTCTCAATCAGGTGATTGGAGTAATACTGTCTCATTCACTACTCCATCAATTGGTACGCCAGTAATCACATCAATTAGTCCAAATCGCGGACCAGTGAATACTCAAATTACAATTTCTGGTTCAGGATTTGGCGGACCTGCAGACGGAAGGTGTCTTATTTTTAATAATGTTGAACAAAGAAATATTCCTCCTTCTAGCTCAAATATTGTGAGCTGGACAGATACTGCTATTGTGGTAAAGATTCCTGAATGGGTAAAAGGAGTTTATAAGGTTAGTGTTTCTGAAAAAAGCAATTATTCTGTCAGCGCCAGCAACGATGATAAAACTTTTACTATTATGGCTGTAAGTACTCTGGCCAAGACCTATCCAAATCCTTTCAATCCTTTAAAGGAACTTGAAAAGATTGAGTTTGTAATGACTGCCGGTGCCAATGTCCAAGTTTACTTGTACGATATGACCGGCCAGCCAATCTGGAAGAGCGGAACCCAATACTTTGCTGCAGGTACCCAAACCATCATATGGGACGGCATTACTTTCTTCTCCAATTTTGCGGGAGACGGAATTGTTATGGTTAGGGTTATAAATGAAGACGAAAAGACCTTGATCGCAAAAGGGAAGATTTTAGTTATCAAAAGATAACTTGAAATTGTGAAATTAAGGTACAAAACAGGCGATATATATATAGGAGAGTAGAAGGTATATGGTAAAGAAAATAAACAAAATTATGTTAGCTGGGTTGGTAGTAATAGTGCTTTGTTCTTCTGTGTTTGCAGAAACAAACCTTGCTACAGATCCGATGCGGATTGGGGTAGGGGCGCGTCCTTTGGGTATGGGTAAAGCCTATGTAGGCTTGGCAGAAGACTGTGACACGCTTTTTATCAACCCTGCAGGTCTTGGCCGTATTGATTCTCCTAAACTTACGAGCATGTATGCGAATCTGATGAATGATGTAGGTTACGTGGTTTTAGGCGGAGTTTATCCTAATGGAGACATGGGTTCTATAGGAGTAGGGCTTATTAGTTCAGGTTCCAATGTTAATTTTTGGGATGCTGCAGGGACTAGCACCGGAAGCGGTAACTGGAGCAGCAACCTTTTGTTTCTTTCTTATGGTACAGACCTTAATAAAATAGGGTTAACTGCTTTTGAAAACGTACAATTAGGTGCAAGCTTAAAATATTTTAGTCGCGGTGGTTCCGGCAACGCTACTGTTGAAGGCGCTTCTGCTACTGGTATGGATTTGGATATCGGTCTTTTAATGAAGCCTCTTCCATGGCTCAATGTTGGATTGGTGCAGCAAAATGCTCTCCAAGGAAACATTACCAGTGGTTATGGGGTTGCTGACAAGCTCCCTTCTTTAACTAAAGCCGGGGTCAGGATTGGAGTTTTAGGATCAGAGCAAAATGCTTTGATGACAGCAGACCAGACCCTTGATTTGGCTGTGGATGCGGATATCAACACTAGCAATGCAAATATCCCCACTGCTATGCACATTGGTGTGGAATATTGGCCGCTTCGGGTTTTGGCCTTGCGTGCAGGGGTTGACCAAAATGCTTCCAGCGGTACAGTGGTTTCAAACTATACCGCAGGCGTAGGTTTCCGTTACGGTGGGATCCAATTTGACTATGCATATCATCCTTACTACGGTCTTACAGACGATGCTACCCACTTTTTCTCTATTTCTTATGTAGGAGAAGCAAAAGCACCGGTAGTGGTTCCGTTTAAGGTTACTTTAGTCAGCCCTTCCGACAAGAGCGTTATTTATGATGAATATGTAGACGTGCAAGGAGAAGTAGAAGGTACAGATGTAGTAGTTTCTGCCAATGATGTTAATCTACCGGTTGTAGACGGGAAGTTCACCGGCAAAGTTCCGGTAGACAAAGTGGGTAAAAAATTGGTAGTAGTAAAAGCTAATGACAGTTTTGGCAATAATTATGAACAGGAATTCAGGATCCTCCGCTTAGCTTCTTTTGTTGACGTAGGCGAAGGATATTGGGCAAAGAGCCCGATCGAAGAAACCGGAACCATTGGTTTGGTACAGGGTTATCCGGACGGAAGCTTTAAGCCTTCAGGGGCTTTGACCAGAGCAGAAATGGCCACCTTGATCGTACGCGCTAAAGGGATAGATGTTCCTACCGTTACAGGAAAGGTTTTCCCGGATGTTTCTGCGGACCACTGGGCAGCTCCATACATTAAGCTTGCCAGAACCTATGATTGGGTAGAGGGTTATCCGAGTGGTGATTTTAAGCCGAACCAAAGGATTACCAAGGCAGAATCAATTACGATCTTGAGCAGATTGGATGTTTTAACCCTAAAGAACAAGGAAGAGTTTGCAAATGCAAATACTTCTTATAAGGATGTTTCCAAAAAGCACTGGGCGCTTGCTTACGTAGAAGCAGCCAAGAGTGCAGGGATGTTGGATTATGTGAAATCAGAAACCCTAGGTGCTAAAGATTATGTTTCCAGAGCGGAATTTGTGGAAATGTTGTCTAAGACTAATTTTGCGGGCGTACAGATTAAAGAGCTTCTTTCCTGGTTTACCGGTTTCAAAAAAGAAGGTGGCGGAGGGACAAGGGGTTCTCTCGGAACTCCGTCCTTGGTTTCAACTTTCTAAAACAGCGTTTTTTACGAGATAAAAAGAGGTGTAGTTAAGCAGATGGCACACCTCTTTTTTTTATGCTAAAATACCTCTCTGTATGACTACCCAAAGAGAAGAAGCACTCAAAGGAAACATTACTCAAGAAGTGGAGAAAGTGGCTTTAGCTGAAAAATTTTCCCCGGAAGAGATCCGCCAAAAAGTTGCCCGCGGCGTAGTTGCAATCCCTGCCAATCCCAGACATAAAAACTTGGAACCCAGAGGTGTCGGCGAAGGTTTGTCTACAAAAGTTAATGCTAATTTTGGCACTTCCCGTGATTGCTGCGACATAGGTTTTGAGATGCAAAAACTGGAATCTTGTTTGGAAGCAGGCGCAGATGCAGTGATGGACCTTTCTACTGCAGGGGACCTGGATGCTATGCGCAGAGAGGTGATTAGGCGTTCTACTGTGCCGGTTGGCACGGTTCCCATCTACCAGGCTTTAATCGAAAACAAGTTTGACGAAGAAGGGATATTTGAAATTATTGAACGCCAGGCAGAAGACGGTGTTGATTTTATTACTGTACATTGCGGCGTAAACTTTGAATCCTTAAACCGCCTCAAAAAACATCCAAGGGTTATTGATGTAGTTAGCCGCGGCGGAGCAGTCATTATTGACTGGATCCAAAAGCACAAAAAAGAAAATCCTCTTTATGCCCAGTTTGACCGTTTGCTTGAAATTGCGCGTAAATATGATGTGACACTAAGTTTGGGGGATGGGCTTCGTCCTGGCTGCCTGGCAGATGCCACTGATCGTGCTCAGATCCAAGAGCTTATTACTTTAGGGGAATTGACCAAAAGAGCATGGGAAGCCGGGGTGCAGGTGATGATTGAAGGGCCAGGTCATGTTCCTATTGATCAGATTCAGGCTAATATTATTTTAGAAAAGAAAATCTGCCAAGGTGCACCTTTCTATGTCTTGGGACCTCTTCCTACGGATCTTGGCGTAGGTTACGACCACGTTACTTCTGCCATTGGCGGGGCATTGGCAGCTACTGCTGGAGCGGATTTTTTGTGCTATGTAACACGCAGCGAACATTTGGGACTTCCTTCAATTGAAGAAGCCAGAGAAGCCGTTGTAGTTTGCAGGATCGCAGCGCACATTGCAGACATTGCCAAAGGTGTAAAAGGAGCAAAAGAAAGAGATTTGGAAATGGCTAAAGCACGCAGGGATTTTGATTGGGATAAACAATTTGCTTTGGCAATTGATCCGGTCCGTGCCAGGGAAATGCGGTTGTCACATAACAAGAGCCACCGTAAAGAGTGCTCCATGTGTTCGGAATTCTGCTCCATGCGGATTAAAGTGGATAAAGAGTAATGCAGCTTTCTACCTTAGGAGAGTTTGGGTTAATAAAAGAGATTGGTAAATGGTCCTCACGGGTTTATTCTGACAAAGTAGTTTTGGGCATTGGTGACGATACCGCAGTTTTAAAATATTCAAAAGACAAATACCTTCTTGCCAGTTCCGATTCTTTAACCCAGAATGTCCATTTTAAAAAGCGAGGATGGTCATCCCCGCTTTTAGGAGCAAAATCTCTGGCAGTCAATATTTCCGATTTTGCGGCAATGGGTGGAGGTATCCCTCTTTTTTGCTTAATCAACCTTGGCATTCCTAAGAGCATATCGGTTGCATGGATCAAACAGTTCTATCAAGGCTTAAATGCATTGGCACGTAAATATGGAGTCAACGTGGTTGGCGGTGACACAGTGCTTTCTCCAAAAGGGGTGATGATTAGCATTACCTTGTTGGGAGAAATTCCCAAGCGCAGTTTGGTTTTACGTTCCGGAGCAAAAAAGGGAGACCTGATTGCAGTTACAGGCAGGTTTGGATTAGCGGCTTCTTCCGGTTATAAACTTCTTCCTCCGATCAGACTTGCGGAGGGTGGGGTTTTGGGGACAAAGAAAATTGCTTCTGCTATGATTGATAGCAGCGATGGCTTAGCTATATCAGTAAGACAAATTTGTGAAGCAAGCGGGGTAGGAGCGCGCATCAGGTTGAATTCTGTTCCAGTTGCCAAAGGTGCAAGCTTGGAACAAGCTCTCTACGGTGGAGAAGATTACGAACTGGTTTTTACCCTTTCTCCGCGTAAATTAAAACAAGCACAAAAACATTTAAGATTTACGGTTATTGGCAGTATTGTTGAAGAGAAAAAAAGAGTCAAGTTGGTTGCGAAAGATGGACGAGAGGTTATGCCCAAAAAAGGGTTTGAGCATTTTGATGCCTAAAGAGTTGGAAAACCGGAGGCTGAATGCCTCGGTTTCCAAATGTCTCTTTTCTGGAAACCGCCCCGGTGAACCGGGGCAGGTTTCCAGCGAGTTGGATGGATAGGAGTTTCAAGTGATCAACGAAAAACGTCTCTTAAAAGAATTTCTGAAGCTTTTAAAAATAAAAAGCCTCTCTCTTTATGAAAAAGAAATCATGCTTTATCTGTTTAAACAGTTTAGAGCTTTGGGCCTTAATCCTTATTTTGACGGTGCGGCAAAAAAAGTAAAAGGGGAAATTGGCAATCTCTTTTGTTTAGTGCCTGGTGAAAAAGGCTTTCCCATGTTACTGCTTAATGCACATGTAGATACAGTTGGTCCTTGGGAGCCCTTTATTCCAAAGCATAAAGGGAATTTTATTTTTGGTTCGGGCAAAGGGATTTTAGGCGCAGACGATAAAGCTGGCGTGGCCATGATTTTGGAAGTGCTTAGAACCATTAAAGAAAAGAAAATTGAACATGGTGACATTTTGGTGGTGCTTACTATTGCGGAAGAAATTGGGCTTACAGGAGCCAAGGCAATAAGCCCTAAAATGCTTAAGGCGGATTATGGGATTGCTTTGGATGGAGGAAGGTCTTCCGAAATTGTGTATAAAGCTCCTTCGCAAAATAATTTTATGGCAGAGGTTTTTGGCAAAGCTGCACATGCAGGGATTCATCCTGAACACGGGATCAATGCCATCTATGTTGCTTCCCGTGCTATTGCCGCTATCAAAAATTTAGGAAGGGTTGACCATGAGACCACTTGCAATGTGGGGATTAAAGGTGGGGGACAAGCTACTAATATTATTCCGGAACATGCTTGGGTCAAAGGCGAGGTCCGCAGCCATAAAAAAAGGAAGCTCCACAACCAAATGGAACACATTAAAGCTTGTTTTGCAAAAGCAGCCAGAGAGTCCAAAGCTAAAATGAAATTTACAGTCCATTCTGTTTACGATGCTTTTGAGATCCATCCAGAGTCCCCATTTTTTGAATTGGCAGTGATTGCAATAGAAAAAGAGGGGATCCTGCCTACTTTTCGTATTACCGGAGGGGGTTCGGATGCCAATGTTTTTAATAGCCAAGGGATTCCGACGTTGATTTTGGGTACAGGAATGGAAAGGGTGCATACCAAGCAGGAGCGTTTAAACGTGCGTGAGTTTGTAAACGGTACCAAGGTTTTGCTTAGGATTGTTATGGAGAGCAAAAAACTAAATGCGTAAACTAAAAGAAAAACTGATTAAAACCAAATACATCTATAAAGGCCGCATTATTAATTTAAGATGTGATGAAGTGAAAATGCCAAACGGTAAAGTTGCGGGCCGCGAGGTAATTGAGCATCGCGGCGCAGTAGCAGTAGTTGCTTTAACAGAAAAGAAAGAAGTGCTTTTGGTTAAGCAATATCGGCATCCTACAAGGAGAGAGCTTTGGGAAATTCCTGCCGGCATTCCAGAAAAAGGGGAAAATGGAATTGCAGCGGCCAAGAGGGAGTTGGAAGAAGAGACTGGATTTAAAGCACAAAAAGTGAAGGAGCTTTGCTGGGCCTATGCTTCGCCTGGCTACAGTTCAGAGATTATTAAATATTATTTTGCCGAGGGGCTAGCAAAAACTGCTCAAGATTTAGATGAGGATGAACTGGTTGTGGCCCACGCATTCCATTTTTCCAAAGTCCTTTCCATGATTAAAACCGGGAAGATCAAAGACAATAAAACGATCCTTGCGATCCTCTTTGTAAAAGAATTTGTGCTGAGGGGGTCGTAAAGTATTACCCCAGACTAAAGTCTGGGGAATATTTATTGTGTAGATTCCCCACACTTTAGTGTGGGGTTTTCCCTTCCGAGGTTTAGTTATGAACGCTGAAACCGAAGATTTTTTAAATTATCTGCAGTTGGAAAGAGGCTATTCCAACAATACAGTTATGGCCTACCGCCAAGATTTGGAACAGTTTTTTGTTTTTGTAAAAGCAAAGCCCACTGCCAAAGTTGAACGCAAAGAAGTGCTAAATTTTATGTCTTGGCTTATGGGTAAGAAGCGTGCTCGTCCTTCCACAATGTCTAGAAAACTTGCTACTTTAAAGGCGTTTTTTAAGTTTTTGGAAAGGGAAGAAAGGATCGTCCACAGCCCTGTTTCAGCAGTCCATTTCCCAAAGCAGGAAAAGAGGCTTCCCAAAGCACTTACTGCTGCGGAAACGCTCCAGCTTTTAGAATCTATATATGGAAAAGAACCTGCGGAGCTTAGGGACCGGGCTTTGCTTGAGGTTTTATACGCTACAGGGATCAGGGTAACGGAGCTGATTTCTTTAAACTTGGATGACATCCATTTTGAAGCCTCATTCCTTAAATGCTTTGGCAAAGGCCAAAAAGAACGCATTGTTCCTATGGGCGGTAAATCGCTACAAGCAATCCAGTCTTATATTAAAGGCGGCAGGAATATTCTTTTGGGTAAAAGAGAAGGGGAACAAGCCCTGTTTTTGGACCGTTTTGGCAAGCGTCTTAGCAGGCAGGGAGTGTGGGGTATTGTTAAAAAGTGCATCAAAAAAGTCGGGGGAGGGGCAAAAACTTCTCCGCATACTTTCCGCCACTCTTTTGCTACCCATCTTTTGGAGCATGGGGCAGACCTCCGTTCTGTACAAGAGATGCTTGGTCATGCTAATATTGCCACCACTGAAATTTATACCAACGTAAGCAGGGAGCGCTTGAAAAAAGTTTATCGCGGTGCGCACCCAAGGGCGTAAAAAATGTTCCTTTTTTATATAGCATTAATTTTTATTTTTATCTATTCCATTATCCTGCATGAAATTGCGCATGCAAAAGTAGCGGAGATGATGGGAGACCCTACTGCGCGCATGTACGGCAGGATCACTTTGAACCCTATTCCGCATTTGGATCTTTTTGGAACTCTGCTTCCACTGGTCCTCATGATGAGCGGATCGCCGATTGTTTTTGGCTGGGCAAAACCCGTGCCGATTAACGCGTATAATTTCCGCGATCAGAAAAAAGGGATATTGTATGTAAGTGCGGCAGGCATTATTGCCAATCTTTTTGTAGCCTGGTTTTTGGCAACTATTTTAAAGTTTATGCCGCATTCGGGTAGCAGCTTGTTTTACTATATTTCAGAAGCCTTGAATTATGGAGTATTAATTAATGTGATACTTGCGGTTTTCAACCTTTTGCCAATTCCTCCTTTGGACGGATCAAAAATACTGGAACAGCTTTTACCGTACGAATATGCGCAATATATTTACCGTATGGAGCAGTTTGGTTTTTTTATCTTGATTTTGGTGCTGATGTTTCCTCCAACCCAAACGCTTCTTTGGTCGGTTGTTAATGCTCTTTATTCTATCCTCATGTTCCGGTTTTGAATATGCATTACAAGACATACCTCTCTTCATTTGAAAAATTCGGCATGCGCCTTGGTTTAGAGCGCATACATTATCTTTTGGAACGATTGGATCATCCGGAAAAAGCTTTTGATAGTATTCTAATAGCAGGGACCAATGGCAAAGGTTCTGTTGTGGCTATGCTTGCTTCTATTCTAAAAGAAGCAGGCCTGCCTGCCGGTCAGGCAGGAATAAAAGTCGGCCAGTACACTTCTCCCCATCTTTTTGACTATACAGAAAGGATCAAAGTAAACGGTAAAGATATTAAACCAAAGGATTTGGACCGTTTAATGTTATTAGTAAGCAAAGTGGTTGAAGAGATGGAAGACCAGCCAACAGTTTTTGAGGTTTTAACTGCAGCAGCGCTCCTGTATTTTAAAGAACAGAAAGTGCAAGTGGCATTGTTGGAAGTGGGCCTTGGAGGCCGCTTTGATGCTACCAATGCAGTGACCCCTGTTTTATCTGTTATTACCCAGATCGCATACGATCATACAGAAGTATTGGGTAAAAAACTGGAACAGATCGCATTCGAAAAAGCGGGAATTATTAAAGATGGGGTGGAGGTGGTGGTTGGAGATGCGCCTAAGGGAGCACTAAAAATCATTGTTAAAACGGCAAAAACTAAGCATGCTAAAATCTTGTGCGCAAAAACCGGGCAGGTTAAATTTTTAAGTCAACAATTGGAAGGACAAAAAGTTAAAGTTGGAAAAGATGTTTTCTTTTTACCTTTAGTAGGCAGGCATCAGCTTAGTAATCTGGCAATAGTTTTGAAGGTTATTGAACGGCTAAATGAGTTGGAAAACCGGAGGCTAAATGCCTCGGTTTCCAAAAGATATATTGGAGATAATATGGAAACCGCGACATTCAGTCGCAGGTTTCCATTGAGATGTGACAATAGAGCCATCAAGAAAGGTCTTCAAAATACCAATTGGCCGCTCCGGTTCCAGCTCCTATCAAAAAGGCCTCTTATTATTTTGGATGCGGCACACAATGTTTCCGGTGCCAAAGCATTGGTTGATACCTTGAAAGAATCCCGTTTTAAAAAACCGATTGTTTTTTATGTGGGAATACTGAAACGCAAAGATTATAAGGGTATACTTAAGGAGTTTGCCAGGGTGGCGGATAAGTTTCTGGTTACAACGTTTAATTATCCGGAAGCGTCTTCTGTAAAAGAACTTTTAACCGCAATAAAAAAAGAGACAAAGGTTCCCGCAGAACATTTGCTATTAAAGGATGCGAAAAGGGTTTTACTGGGCAAATATAAGCATGCTGTTATTTGTGTGGCAGGCTCAATCTATTTTGGCGCTGAATTTGTGAAAATGTGGCGGTTGACGGTTCGGGGTAGCTATTGTAAAATCAGGGTGTAGAAAGGGGACTGGATGAGAGGGGCACGTTTTGGCGAGACTAACCAGGAGAGCGATCCCAAAGACAACCTTGCACTCCTCAAAAATCTGATTGGAATTTTTTTGGTGGTAGTGCTTTTGGTTTCTGCTTTTTGGCTTAGTTTTTTGGTTGGTCAGCGGATGTTAATTCCTGTAACAAAAACCGTGGTAGCCGAGGGTACGGTTGAAATGCCTACAAGCGAAGCCTTATTGATCTCTGTTACAGAAGAAGCTATACAAACAGAAGTCCTGTTGCCTAAAGAAGAAGAGGTCAGGACAGTAAAACCGGTAAAAAGGGAAGAGCCCAAACCTGAGACACCCAATTTGGTGTACAAGGTCCAAACCGGGTTTTTTAGGCAATTTGATAATGCAAAAGCTTTGTCCCAGAAATTACAGGACAAAGGTTTTTCAAATACGATTGAAGAGCTTTCTACCGGTTTTTACCGTGTACAAGTAGGGGAGTTTGATTCGCGTAAGGATGCGCAAAATGTTTTAGATCAAGTGCAAAAAAATGGTTTTGAAGCGATCATTGTTTATCGCGACTAAAATTTTGTAAAAAGGAGAAAAATAAGATATGTCATTATACGATATGATTTTTGGGCATCTTTCCAGGGATTTGGGGATAGACTTGGGAACAGCAACTACCTTGGTATTTGCACGCGGAGAAGGGATCATCCTTTGCGAACCTTCGGTTGTGGCGATTAATAAGGACAATAATCAAGTATTGGCAATTGGGAACGAAGCAAAGAACATGTTGGGCCGTACTCCGGGGAACATTGTAGCAGTCAGGCCAATGCGCGACGGTGTTATTGCTGATTTTGAAGTTACTGAAATGATGCTTCGCCACTTTATCAACAAAAGCCACCACCGTTCCACTTTTGTCCGTCCCAGGATTGTAGTAGGGGTTCCTTCCGGTATTACCGGCGTGGAAAAAAGAGCGGTTTTAGATGCAGCCATGCATGCGGGTGCCAGGGAAGCCTATCTGGTAGAAGAGCCCATGGCAGCAGCGATTGGTGCAAACCTGCCGGTTTCAGAAGCAGCAGGAAGCATGATTGTTGATATTGGCGGAGGGACCACTGAAGTTGCGGTACTTGCTTTAGGAGGAATAGTTGTCAGTAAGTCGATCCGTGTAGCAGGTGATGAAATGGACGAGGCAATCATTGCCCATTGCCGCAAAAACTATAATTTGTTGATAGGTGAACGCACTGCGGAACAGATCAAGATCGATATTGGTTCCGCATATCCGCTTGGTGAAGAGCGTACAGTTGAAGTAAGAGGAAGAGACCTTGTAACCGGTCTTCCAAAAACCTTAACTTTGACTTCTTCGGAAATAAGAGATGCTTTGGCCGAGCCGGTTGCAACTGTCACTGATGCAGTTCGGATGACCTTGGAGCGTACTCCTCCGGAACTTGCAGCAGACGTTATGGACCGTGGCATTGTAATGGCAGGTGGTGGCTCGCTTCTTAGGGGACTCGATAAATATATCAGCCAGGAAACAGACATGTCTGTTTACGTGGTGGATGATCCGATTTCCTGCGTAGCATATGGGACCGGCAGGATATTGGAAGAGATCGATACCTTAAAGAAAGTGCTCATCATGCCCAAGAAAAACTAAGATGCCCTTTTTTAGCAGAAGATTTATCATTACCCTGTTTTTAATCTTCTGCTTGCTTTTGATCTTTAATCTCCCGCCTTTTTCGGAGTCTTCTTTTTCTAAAGGTGTAAAAAGGGCTGGGGTATTTTTCTTATATCCTTTTCAATATGCTTTTTCTGCTTTGTTTGATATTTCTTCCAACTCTATTTCCGATTTGGCTGCTTTGAGAAACGCACAAAACGAAAACCAGGCGCTTAAAAAAGAGATCGAAAGCTTAAAATTAAAAGAACAACCCGCAAACGGACTGCAAGATGAAAATCAGCGGTTAAGGGAGGCTTTGGGTTTTGCCGGCCGCAATCCTTACGGGGCTTCTGTGATTCCTGCAGAAGTAGTGATCCGTTCCCCATCACTCTTTTTCCAAAGCGTAATGGTCAACAAGGGTAGCAGGCATGGGGTGGCAGTTAATATGGCAGTAGTTAATGCCGAAGGTTTGGTTGGTAAGATTGGAGAGGTTTTTGATTATACCTCAAGGGTAGTCTTTTTGATTGATGCGGGACAAGCGGTCAGCGTAGTAGACCGTAATACGCGTGATTTTGCAGTAGCACAAGGTACCGGTGGAGGACTTTTGGAATTAAAATATGTTTTAAGCCAAGCCAGCGTTGCTACCGGGGACGCCATTACCACTTCCGGCGCCAGTGATGTTTATCCCCCGCATATTCCTATAGGCAATGTTGTTTCTGTAAATAAAAGGGATGTGGACCTTTTTCAAACCGTAAAAGTAAAACCCCGGGTCGATTTTTCCAAGCTAGATCAGCTCTCTATTATAAAGGGTTATTAAGATGATTTTTAATGTCCGTTTATTCTTGCTCGGTGCTTTGGTTTTTTTGTTTGAGATTTTAATCTTTAATAGGATTCCGTTTTTGGGCAGGCTGGAACTTTTTTTGGTTTTCATTATCCTGCTGGCTTTTTACGGGCATCTTTGGGAAGCGTTTGCGTTGGCACTTCTGGTTGGGTTTTTCCAGGACATTTACGCTTGCGGATTTTTCTTTTACTTGTTTTTGTATCCGCTGCTTTTGGTGTTGACCAAGGGGGCGCAAGACCTGGTAACCAGTGAGGACCAAAGCACCCCTCATATTTTTGTGGCTCTTTTTTCTTTTGTGTTTTACTTGTTAGGGGTATTGGCTTTGGCTTTTGTGTTTAAATTCCCCTTTCCCGGTATCGGTGCATTTTTCTTTGCGGTTCTGGTCTCTTTTGGCAACGTCTTCTTTTCTTTTCTTTACATGTATTGGTTTGGGGGATTGCTTAAAAAGTGTTAGGCGAAAGTTTGCATCAAAAGATTTTCCGCTGGTTGGTTTGGGGGGCTTTTTTGCTCCTTCTCTTGCGCTTGTTTTGGGTGCAGGTTATAGAGGGTCCAAAATATATGCATTTGGCGCAGCGCAATGCTGCACGGGTTATCCCTGTAGTCGCCCAGCGTGGGATCATTTATGACCGTTACCACAAGGTCATTGTTACCAACCGCGTAGACTTTGGAGTCTATCTTTTACCGCATTTGATTGATAACAATAATAAAGTGCAAATATTAAATACCGTATCCCGTTTAACCGGTGTGCCTGTTGCGGAAATAGAAAACCGTTTAGAAATCAAAAAATCCCGTACGTTTGAACCGGTATTGGTTAAAGGCGACCTTTCTTTGCAAACTGTCAGCCACATCGAAGAAGAAAAAGAAAAATTTGATGCGATTGTAGTCCGTTCTCAGCCGGTAAGATCTTACCCTTATGGCACAGCTGCTGCCCATGTTTTGGGTTACGTTGGAGAAATCGATGCCAATGAATTGGAGCAGTATAAAGATGAAGGCTACAAGCTTGGGGATTCTATTGGTAAGATGGGCTTGGAAAAATTATATGACCGGTATTTAAGGGGAGAGGATGGGGGTCAAAAGCTTGAAATTGATGTGTATGGTACTCCGGTAAGGGTGATTGAATCAAATGATCCAGTTCCTGGAAATAATCTTGAGATTACCATTGATATTGAATTACAGCGTGAAGTTGAGCGGCTTTTAGCAGGCAAAAATGGCGGGGTAGTGATTTTGGACCCTATTTCCGGTGAAGTTTTGGCCATGGCTTCCAGCCCTACTTTTGACCAAAAGAGGCTTTTGGCTTCTCTAAAAGATCCGCGTCATCCTTTCATGAATAGGGCGATCAGTGCCTATCCTTCAGGTTCTATTTTTAAGCCGATTACTTTAATTTCTGTTTTAGAAGAAAAATTAGCTAATCCATTGGAAATCCTTTTTTGTCCGGGTTTCTATATGCTCGGAGACCATAGGGCAAATTGTTGGAAGTTAACTGGTCACGGAAGGATCAGTGTTTTTGAAGGGTTGGTTTGGTCCTGCGATGTGGTTTTTTATGAGATGGGTCGCAGGGCAGGGCCTGCCCTACTTTCAAATTATGCAAAGATATTTGGTTTGGGAAAAGAAACCGGGATCGATCTCCCGCAGGAAAAGCCGGGTTTAGTGCCTGATGCGGATTGGAAGCAACGGGTTTTAAAAGAAAAATGGTATCCGGGAGACTCCATTAATTTTGGGATCGGCCAGGGTTATCTCCAAGTTTCACCTCTGCAAATGTCTGTGCTTTATGGTGCTTTGGCTACTGGAGAAAAAGTGCGGCCTTTTATTGTTCGTAACGTAAAAGATCCGGAAGGGAAAGTGTTGCTGGAGAATAAAACCAAGGTTGAAAAATTAAGCATTAAAGCAGAGATACTAAAAACCGTAAGAGAGGCTTTGTATGCTGTGGTAGTGCGGGGTACGGGTAGGGGTGCACAAGTGGAAGGGATGTCTTCTGCAGGTAAAACCGGGACTGCAGAAAATCCCGGACTCCCGCATGCCTGGTTTTTATGCTGGGCTCCTTGTGATAAACCGGAAATCGTGGTAGCTGCTTTTGTGGAACATGGGCAGCATGGAGACCAGGTTACGGCGTCTATTGCCAGGGGGGGGTTGGAGTGGTATAAAACCCACCGTTTTAAGGGGGAAAAGCCTTTACCTTACACAAAACCTGTGATATAATTTCCCCTTGTTTTTAGGAAGGAAACGGTATTTATGGAACAAGTGAGTTTAGAGGCACAAATTAGAAAAATAAAAGGCAAAGCTTGTAAAGTGCTGCGCAGCCAGGGTTTGGTTCCCGCAGTAGTTTACGGTCGTGGCATGGAATCTCTTTCTATTGAAATAAATGCCAAAGCATTTGCCAAAGTTATCAGCACTTCTGCAGGTTCCAACGTTATTATTACCCTCAAAATTTCTGACAACGGTAAAAGCAAAGATGTGGCTGTAATTACGCATGGGTTAGAAATAAACCATATTACCGATCAGATTACACATATAGATTTCCACCAGATTATCATGACAGAAAAGATCAAGACCAAAGTTAAAATCGAAGTTTCAGGCGAATCAGAAGGGGTTAAGCATGAGGCTGGGGTTTTGGTGCATGGACTGCGCGAAGTGGAAGTGGAATGTTTGCCGGCAGACATTCCGGAAAAATTCGAAATCAACATTTCCGCATTAAAATTAAACGACTCTTTGCATGTTTCCGATCTTGTAATCCCCAAAGACATTGTAATTTTAGCGAAGCTCGAAGAAATGATTGTTTTCATCTCTCCTCCTTCCAAAGAAGAAGAACCGGTTGGTCCTACTGCTGAAGAAGTTCTGGCTGCTGCTGCTCCTGCTGGTGAAGCTGGTGCTCCTGCTGCTGCTGGTGAAGCTGGTGCTGCTCCTGCGGCTAAAGGCGATAAAAAAGAAGCTGGTGCTGCTCCGGCCAAAGCAGAGAAGAAAGAAGCTGTGCCTGCACCTGCTAAAAAATAATCTCTCCCTAACTTCTCAAAAACTCGAACACCCAAAAGTGCTTGTCCCAAACTTACTCTAACTTCCCCAATTTATCCCAAAATAAATGCATTTCTAAGTAGGGCTCCTTTTTGGGAAAAGTTCGTGTTTTTCGGGAATAGTTTGGGACACCCCTTTTCGGGTTTTTGGGATAAAAAAAGTTAGTGAAAAATATGGGATTTTTCGGGTTTTCGCACGATATATATATGAGGATGGAGGAGGAGCGACTTACACCGGGCGCTTCTCCTTTTTATTGTATAAGGAGAAGTAACCCTATAATTTAGCAAAAAAATACTTGCCGTAATGTGAAATCTTACGGATATCTGTCCGATAAATAGATAAGGGATAAATTAATATACCGTTTAACTTTAAATAAGGAGGAATAAAAAATGAGGATTTATAAGGCATTGATGGTGTTTGCGGGGTTGGTAGCATTGGCGGGTTGTGGGAAAAGTAATGTGGTAAAACCTCCGGTAGGCCATAAGGCGCTGGTTGTTAATAGTGAACTCATAGCAGCTACTCCGGCATTACAAGGAAAAAATCTTGGCACTCCAGTTGAAGGAGCGCCTGTATTGTGTGCTGTTTTTGTTCCCAATATGGATGCTAAACGCTGCGCAGAAGATGTTGTAAAGGAAAGCGCAACACCAGATGGAACAGAGTGGGCTTCTACCCATGCTGATCCGCAGGACATTGTAGCTAGATTTGCCGGCAAAGGCGGAGCGTTTGTTGCTGTTCTTCCGGGTGATCCAGGTGTAGCTGGTACAGGACCAGAACCTAAACCAAAACCCATGACCGAAGCAGAATGTTTAGCAGCACATAAGGGTTTAATTGCAAAAGCAGCTGTTCCAACCCCAGAAGGATGTCCTCTTCCTCCAACCCAGATTCCTCCTACGTTAAACATGCAGAAATTAAAAGCCGTTGATGCAAAAGGTGCAGATATTCTTTGTTGGGATGGCAACCTTGTGATAGCTGTAAAAGAGGGAAAGAAAGGTGCTGCACCAACTACAACTCAACCTGTACCGTCCGGTGAATTTGAGGTTATTGGTGTTGATGCTGGTAATCCATTAGATGGAAAGACAGTAGTACCGGTGTTAAACAAGGATTTTAGTGCTAAAATAATTGAAGTGAAGGCTGATGGCACACGAGAGGATTTTACTGGAGCAGAAGTGGTTTATGAAGTGGTTAAGGATGAAGCATCTCCCAGTCGAGTGGTAGTTAGGGTAAAGTTAGCTGAAAATGTAGATCCAAAAACATTTTTCCCAGCAGGAATTAAAGTAAGAAAATTTGTTTTGGAGGTAACAGCCATGGTGAAAGGTCAAGCAGGTCAAGAACCATTAACTTCTAAACAAGAAGCAGACTTTGCGGTAGTTAAAGAAACCGTGAAGGGTAGGGACGTGGTTGGTGTAAGCAAGAAGATATTGACAGTTCCAGGAGCCTCAAAAGGTGCTAGAGGGGATTTGTTCCAAGAAGGAAGAGATGCACTCAAGAAATCAGGAACACCGTAAAACAATAGGAATACAGGAGAAATAGATTATGGGCGATAGCGTTTGTATAAATCCAAAAGCAGGTTGTTTTAATCCCTGGGATAGAAGCTCTCTCTTAAAAGCTGGAGAGGGTTTGGAAACAGAGACAACAGGTGCAGCCGTTACCACAGGAACAAGCGGTGGCTTGTTTGTTACCGGTGGTACAGTAAATCTTCCGGAAGACCCCACTCCTATTTTGCAGACGGATATCGAATTAGCCAGACAAAGAGCACTGGAAAAATTTTCCGGGGCAGTGAGAGCTTTTTTAAAGATGGTTTGGGTTACAGGCAGAGAATTTGTAGACACAAACCTCAAAGACTTAGCTGGTACTTTTTCATTTTTACCGCAAGATCAGGCCTCACGTAATTCTTATTTAGATAGCCTTTATTCTGATATAAACGCAAGTAATCCGAATATTGACAAATACGTTAAGGAGTCCCTTGCTTTAATGGATCGGGGATTGGCAAATACTTTAAAAGATCTTCAAGATAACATGTCGCAACCTGCTTATGATTACTTAGGGGTTGCTTTAAAAGAGGAATTACAAAAGCTGGAAGAAATGAAGCCTTTTAAGGCGCTTAAATTAGCATTAGCAGAATTAACTGCTCCTCTTAAAGGGGTGCAAGACAAGATCCAGGAACTTAAAGCAAGGATCGAAAACCCGGAATTAGCTGAATTAGGTGGACAGCCGTTTAGCCGGTTAAAAGCTGACTTTGAGTTTGCAGTTACCGAATATGATACTACAGTTATTAAACCCAAGCTGGAGCAGCTTAAAGCTTTATTGGAGCATGACGTTTTATCTCCAGACGATCAATCAACTGCACAACGATTAATGCAAGAGCTTAGAGAGGCCGCAGTACAGTTTGAACAAAAACTGGTCTCATTGGGAAAAGAAGCGGAAAAAGTAGAAGCATTAGTCATAGAAAAACAAGCGATTGCAGCAAGAGAAAAACCTTCTGCTGCTGCACTTTTCCTTAGGGATTCCTATTTTCGGTTGGGACTGGATCTTTCTATACACGATGGGCCGTACCTATATCCTGTTTCTGGTGGGGTTCAAGATGGAGAGACCCCTGCTTATGCCTGCTTGACTGCAGACGGCCGGCTTAGGCTCAACTGGATGCCCAAAGTTTTTTCTACGGATGTTTTAGCCGCATTTGGCTTTAATTTTAGTGATATTTATTTGCGTCCTGGAGGACGCCTTAATTGGAATCCTCTTAAGTCGCTCGCACTTGCTTTTGAAGGAACCTATGAGTACAGGAATACATTTGTTGATAAATATGTTTCTCCTTTTTATCCGGACCTCAGTTTAGGGCATTTTAGCTTAATGGGAAGATGGGATGTTTTACCTGAAACCCTTTCTCTTTCTGCGGCATATAAGGGAACCTATGGTACCAGGCATACCTTTGAAAGCCTAAAGTCGGAAGATTATCAGCTTCACCTGGGACTTTTAGGTGCGACTTTAGATATAGGTCGCTACCACCTTTTGGCAGAAGGCGGCTTGGGTGGACTTAGAAGAACTTCTTCCTCTGGGATTAGTTCATCTGTAGATGGTCATCCGCATGACAGCAGTGGCTCTACTGCAATCAGGGATGCGTTTGTTGCTACAGGGAGGCTCCGTTTTGCCGTGGATGTACCTGCGAATTTCCTCCTTTATACCGAAGGAGAGCTCTGGTATAGCGAATATGCTTCACAAGATGCGGATATCTTTATGTGGCAGGCAAAACTTGGAGCAAAATATAATCCACTTCAGCTATGGTTGGAGGGTTTTGGCGGGCAAGGGACAGAAGAATTGAATTTTACTGATGCGTCTCGTGTAGGTGTAAGAGCAGGCTGGGATCCTACTCAAGCGTTTCTTCCCGGTTCCCCTCACCACACCCCTATCACGCTACAATATCAAAGAGATTGGATGTATAACCATCCTAAATTTGCTCCTGATGGACAACCGTTGGATATGTTTACTTTAAATTTAGCGTACTTATGGGGTGGGTCCGATCCTTACAAAGAAGCACAAAAGAGCGCCTTAGAAAAACAGATGTTAGAAGAAGAAAAAACCATGCGGAGGTACTTTCCTAAGTCTGCTGCAACAGTACTTGATCCTATGGTTGAAAAAGCAAAAACATTTACTACTGCTCTTGATGGATTAGAAACCAGGGCCGCTGCAATAGAACAGACTTATGTGGATTTGGACTTTACTGTTCCAGCAGAAAAAACCGCTTTTGAACAAATGCTCTCCGATGTAGCAGTCGCAAAAAAGCGCTTTGAGGTTGGAGGGGATTTGAAGGATAGCACGGGCCTTCTAGCAGATGTTCAGGATCGTATTGCCCGTTTTTATGTCCGGATTCAATTTCTATTATTTAGCTTAACAGTAAAAAAAGACTTAGAGGGGTTAAAAGCAGAATGGACCAATTTACAAGCTCAAGAGAAGGCTGGTGCAAGGGTAGATTGGCCTGCTTTTGTGGGTAAAGTTACTGAGTTACAAGCCAATCTACAGGGCTTGCCTCCGGACGTCCCCCAAAAAGCAGCTCTAGAAGCTCAAATACAAGCCCTCCTCGGAGAGGCAAAAAAAAAATCTAGCCCCTAAACTTGTCGAACCGGCTAAAACCACTCGTCTGAAACCCCGAGAAACAGAAGAATTCAAGACCCCTATTGGTATGCCAAGAAGATCAATGGAACCTGCTCTTCCACAGTCTGATGCTGAATTGAAATCTTCCCAACTCCTGCCCAAATTAGCAACAATTGAGGCTGATATAGCCGCTAAAAAACAACAACTAGTTAGAAAGGAAATTTCTAGAAAGGTTTTTATCGAGGCCTTAAAACAATACCAGGAAGAATTCGATCGTAAACAAGGGGTTCTTTTTGAAGCAACTACTTTAACTGGTACTCCTGCTGCAGCAAAAGCAAACCAATTAATTGCTGACATACGCTTACAACAGGATATTCAACGGTTAGAATTAATTAAGGGGACCTTACAGGCATTCACCAAACATGTTGATAAGATTGAAGTAGAAGTACCAACTCTTGCAGGAGAAAAATTAGCCCGTAGAATTAAGTGGCTGGAAGATAACCAGCTCTTTATAGGTACGGGGGGGGGATTAGCGGTTACTCTTCAGGCTTTGATTGATTCAAATGCAGCCAGATTAAAAGCTGGGGTAGAGGCTGGTTTAACTGCGGAATTACAGCAGCTAGTTGAAGGTAAAGAAGCTTTGCTTAAAAAGGAACAGGTTCTACTTCCTATTTTAAAAGCAAAACAGGAATTAGAAGATTTACAAGAAGAATGGGCTGATTTGCAAGTTCAAGAGAAGGCTGGTACAAAAGTAGATTGGCCTGCTTTTATAGCTAAAGTTAAGGGCTTCCAAGATAAGGTGCATGGTTGGCCTCCGGATGCTCCAGGAAAAGCAGCTCTAGAAGTTCAAATAACCTTTTTCCTTGGAGAAGCAAAAAAGAAGCTACCTCCTCAACCTGTTACTCAGCAGTCTGATGCTGAATTAAAATCTTCCCAACTCTTGCCTAAATTAGAAGTGATTGAGGCTGATATTGCCGCTAAAAACCAGCAACTTCTTAGCGGGGGAATTTCTAAGGAGATTTTTATTGGGGTCTTAAAACAATACCAGGCAGAATTCGATCGTAAACAAGGGGTTCTTTTTGAAGCGAGCCAATTAGCAGGGGTCCCGGCCAAAACAAAGGCAGAGGGGATTTTAAAGGACATCGGCCTTTTACTTTCATTCTATAAAGACCTCGATGAAAAAATACCTGCTCTGCTTGCCAAGTTAAGTCCAGTAGCAGCGCGGATTGTGGAAATTCAGGGTATAACCACTTTTCCCAATGTACAGGAACTAGATCAGGCTATCCAAGACTTGGAAGCATTCCAAAAAAGATTGCAGAAAGGCGGAGATTTGTTTGCTGAAACCCAGGCTTTAGTTGATTCTAATGATGAAAGGGTAGGAAAAGGGGGAATATTTTTAGGGGATGTTTTAGCCCCAATTGTTCAGAGGAATCAGTGGTTATTGACCGCAATAGCAGAACGGCTTCCTATTTTGAGGGCAATAAAGGCAGCTGCAGATAAGTTGGTGGTGGAGGGAGCAGTAACAACAGAAACACAAATTACGGCAGATTTGACAGTTGTAGAAAAAAAATTGAAAGCATTGCGTGAGAAAATCCAAAAAGGGGAGATCACGGACTTTGCTGCTGCGATCAAAGATCTCGAAGCTTTGGATCCCAAGGTTCCTTCAAAAGAAAGGGTTGTTCAGTTAAAGGATGCTTTAAAGAAAGAGACCAAAGATCGTATAGAGACCTTAAGAGGGGAAATTGGTTATTGGAAGCAGATTTTAGGCTTTTATAAGGAACTGGCTTTTTTGCAGGCAAGCTTTAATGATGGACAAATTAAAGATCCGGAAGCTTTACTTAAGAAGCTGGGGACCTTACAAGAACAGGCACAGAGAGTGATTAAATCAGAAGATACTGTTTTTGTAAAACAGCTTAGCAAGTTCCAGTTTGTAGTTGATATTAATAAATGGTTATGGAACAGGGTAATAACGCAATATCTGGATCCGGCAAAAACCGAACTCCAAAAAGAGATGAAACCCGGTGATACCCTGCGTATACAAGTTACCATTGATGCTGAGTGTGCAGTTAAAAAGCCGCGGGTAGTCCAGGCTATCAACAATTCTGCTTTGCAGGCGCTGGCCATGGAAACCGTTGGAAAGTATCCTTCTTTTTTATGCGATTCAAACAACGGGAAACAAACGGTGGTTTTAACTATCGTTTTCCCTGCAGTTGAGGTTTCGGCTACAGAAGAAAAAAGAATTACAGACACCTTAACTACATTACAAGCAATTCAGGATGAAATTACTGCTTGGAAAGCAGAGTTTGACAGTGCCACATCTTCAGAAGGCCTTAATCTGGATGCAAAACTGAATAAATTGCGGGCTTATGAAAAAGACCTGTCAGGAACCAAGTTTTATCGTGTTACAGGAAGGACCGCTGCCAGGATCGATGGAGTAACAACAATGGTGAAAAATGAAATTCATAGGGTTGAGAGCATAAAAGAGGCATTTGAGTTTTTAGTCCAGGTACCTGGTTTAGGTGAGGCTTCTTCTTTAGATGTTACCAGGCCTTATGCGGAAGTTTCAACAGAATGTAAAAAACTTGTGGATACACTTCAGGGGAAATTTAAGAAGATTAGTGATTTGGCTTCTGATAAAAGCGTTCCCGAGGGGCTAAGGTTAAAACTGGCAAGCGCCAAAGGAAGGGTCCAGGGCAAGCTTAAACGTGCAGAAGAAAAATTAATAGAAATTACGCGAAAAGAGATCCAGACGATTAGCCAGAAAATTTTACAGCTTAGGGAAAACCTCAAGGATGCACTGGCCGTACAAGTTGCGGGTGTCCCTCTAGATAAGGCTGCGGCTACTATGCAGAACCAGCAAAGAACAAGGCTGGAGCAAGCCAAAACAGATCTGGAAAAGTTAACAGAACGGGCAGCCCAGGTTTTAGCACTTCCTCAAACAGTAGAAGATGCAAAGCATTTGGTGGATCAGCGCTTGGCTTTGGACAAAGAGATAGGAGTGGCAATTACAAACATAGACACCAATTTGGCTGCCAGCGGAAGCCATGACAGGGAAATAGGCAATCTCCAGGGAAAACTTCAGACGCAATACGATTTGGTTTTTGCTGAATACAAGAAAATGGAACGGGAGTTTTTCGAAATATTTAGCTCTAAAGATGGGGAGGAAAAAAAGATCCCGCGCTATATGGAGTTACAAAAAAGAGCCCAGGCTTTTAAGGAAGGGCAACTCATGAAAGACTTGGGTGCTTTGAAGGCACAGGTAGAAAAAGCTGCAGGAAGCCAGAGAAGCTCTGAACTCATTACCCTTTTTGTTAATATTGTCACTCTGGAATCAAATATAGACACGGAAATATTGGACAAAATTACCGAGGAGATAAGTGCGGGTGAGGAGAGCAGAAAGAGAGCAGAAGCTAGGCTTAAAGAACTTAAATATGAGAAAAAGGCCCTTCCTTTACAGAGCGGCAGAAAAGTGTTCCCGACTAATTACGGCTTGTTTTTTACACTAAATTCCGAGGTCCTAAATAAAATCCCTTATTTAATTTGGGACCTTGATCCTGCATTCCAGAAGGAAGTAGATGCTTTGGGTAAAAAAAAGAAGCCTTTGACCGTGGTTTTTAATATTACTTTTTCTTCTCCGGAAGCTGCTCCTGAAATAACTTTTGATCCCAAAAAATCAACGCTGCAAAATAAACGTTTGGTAGCGGAATATAGGGCGTATTTTGATTTTGTAAATGCCAATTATCCCGAGGAAGCGGCAGAAATGCAGAGATATAGATTGAGATTGGCTGGCGGCCAAGCAACAACGGTGAGCATGGTTATAGAATTAGGTTCCGGCGTAAAGGACACTTTACTTGCTTTAAAACTTGCCGATATTGATTACGGTCAGGTTGCAATGGGAAGAGAAGAAAATCCTTCTTCTTCCGTAAAGGGAGTATTAAAAAAGGGGTATAAAGAAGTAAGGATTGCCCAGCGCCAAAAAATTGCCAAGCAGTTGGTAGCAGACTCTGAAAGAGAACATCCCTTAGCTCCTAAAGAACGCAAAGAACTTCTGGGTACATTGATTTATTATGATGAAGTAAAAGTAAAAACAGAGGCAAGGGCAAAGGCTGACGATGTCCCAGTACCGGAACTTTTGAAAGGGGGGCAAAAGCAGCTATTGACCCAATTAGAGGCATTGGTAAAGCAGGAGCCAGTAGCTGAATCTTTGATAACCGGAACTCTTCATTGCAATTATTTGGGCCGGCCGATTTTTCCAGCCAAAGAAGGCAGGCCAATGATTTTTGTCGAAAAAGAAGACGGGAGCTATCTCCCTGTTTATCTTTTGGATGATATGGCGCTGCCAGGAGACCCGATTACAGAATTGCCCGATCCCAGCACTACCAGTGTTATTGTTGTGAAAAAATATTTATTTGAGATGGATGAAAAATATGAGTCTTTAGATATCCTATCCCCACTGTTGAGGGAATTAGGAAAAACAAGCAATGAATATTATGTAAAATATGCTGACCAGACCATTCCCATTGACCTCCCTTTGCCCCCTACAACTATTAAACTAGATATACCGGGTAGTAAGTAACTCTTTACTCTTCCGCAAGTTTTACCCTTCCCATTACGATTAATACATTAGAGTACTTGTGTACTTGTGCACTTATGCACTATAATATTTATACGAGGTGAAATTGCATGGCAGAAAGTGGAGTTGCGGGTGGCGGTATACATCCAGGTAAACCGATTATTTGGCCTACAGGCAAAAGTACTCCTGTAACATCCTCTCCGACTACTGAAACTACCGGGAACTTAAAAAGTGCGCCTACTTCTCCATCTACTCCTACTGCACCTACTGCACCAACTGCAGCACCAACTGCACCCAAAGCGCCACCAACAGCTGCCAGGGCAGGGGAACAAGTAGCGCGTCCGCTTACTGTAGAAGATTTGCGTTCACATCTTCTTTCTGTCCAAGTACAAGATACGGATTTTAACGTCAAGCTTGCTTCTCTGATGCTCCGCAACGGCGTGGAGCTTTCGCGCTCTAATTTTGTAAAAGTCCTTACTGCTTTAGACGGTACAGACAAGAGCATGAACATGCAGGAAGCAGCGTTAGTTTCAATTATGAAAGGGATCGATTCTCCCGCAGCAGTGAAAGCGCTGGGAAATTTCTTTGCTCAAAATCCGCAATTAGCTTCCCAACTTTTGGCTCTCCAGGGTTCGCTTGGGGATTTGCGCACTGCGCTGAGCATTGGCAAAGCAATGCTTGACCCGGGCCTTGTGGCAAACCTGACAGCACTCCTTACCCAGTTCGACGACGAGGTTAAAAAGCTTCCGCAAAAATACCGTTTTGCGGGAGACAATTCTACTTCTCCCAAAGACCTTATGAATAATGTAAGGGCCATGAAGTCCCTGCTCCAGGGAATGCAGCAAGCTCATCCCATGCAAAATTCCGCTGAATCCCAAGTAATGAATACAAACCTGCAAAATACGATCAACCGTTTAAGTGCTTTAATGGAAAACATGACCTCCCAGGCGGTGCTTTCACAGCCAGGCAGGGAAGAAGTAAATTACCTCTACCAGCAAATACCGAATGTCTTGGGAGAAGCGGCAAAAAATATTGACATTGTTATCAAACGCGAAGGCAAAGGGGAACAAAGTATCATTAATCCCAATAATACGCAGGTGGTTCTTTCTCTTGAAACCGAAAATATGGGAAAGATTGTGGTTACTATGATTGTAAAGGATAAGAGGGTTTATTTGGTAATGATCTTTTCTGAAAAAAATTACGGGGACGATGCGCGCAAGCAGATCCCTGCGGAATATGCGGAGCTGCAAAAAAAATTAAGCACCAAAGAATATGTTCTAACCGGTTATCAGGTTAAAGTAGATCCAGCCATGTGTTCCGTGAAATCTTACTTAATTCCTTTGCTCCCAAAACTAGAAGATTTGCTTAAAAAAATCGACGTGGAGGCGTAAATGGCCGAAGAAGAACAAAAACAACCCAGGCGTGCCGCAATTGCACTCCGTTACGATGCGGATAAGGACCGAGCACCTTTGATTGTGGCTTCTGGACGAGGGCTCATGGCTGACGAAATTTTGCGCATTGCAGAGGAAAACAAAATCCCGCTTTACGAAGATCCCGAACTTGCAAAATTGCTTGGCAAGCTTGAAATGGATACGGAGGTTCCTGCGGAACTTTATGTTTTAGTGGCAGAAGTTTTATTTTTTGTTTACAAGCTCGATCGCATGGCGGAAAAACGCGAAAAAGTGATGAATAAGATGGCAGAAGAAGAGAAGAGAAAAAAGGAGAAAAAAAAAAACCGAAATTTCTTGCAAAAAAA
>JAPLLA010000060.1 GCA_026387795.1 Candidatus Saganbacteria bacterium
AGCAAGGAACATCAGAATGACAAAAAGGATCAGGATAAAAACCTCAACCTTGGAACCAGATTCAGGGCGGAACTTGGGGTTTCTGGGAATGACATCTCTTGAAGGATCGGGCCAGAATAATTGGCTGCCGCGAGGGTTAAACATGTCTAGGAGTAAGTGGGACAGATAACTGATGCTGAAAGCGGCGATCCATCTGGGCGCTAAATCCGAAATCCTAAATTCGAAACCCGAAACAAATCCAAATATCAAAATTCCAAATAAAACTAAAACCACAAATATTAAAGAACTTACTGCCCAGCCGATTAATGAGTGGGTTATTGTTCGGTGGCCATACTTGCGTTCTAGGGGAACGGATATAAAACGTAAAAGAGAGCCGATCATGGATTTTGGGTGGTCGATGTCAGGGATAATCGCGCCCAAAACAGCAAAGAGGATTATGCTCCAATGGAGGGACCACTGGACTCCGAAGACAGCCAGGATGACCAGAGTTAGAAAGATGCCAAAGATTGAGTGCGTTGGTGCTAACACGACCTCACCCTACCTTTTACTAAGGGAAACGTATTCTACGGGGAATTAACCAGATTTTAAGTAATCTTGTTCAAGACTGCAATAACTTTGCCAAGGATGTTAACTTTTTTTAAGGCGTCTTTTTCGTTGATAGGGAACAAAACGTCTTTATTATCGCTTTTCTTAAGCATTCTAACAGCATAATGTTCTCCCTCGATTGAGCGGGCAATGACGAGATCTCCGTCTTGGGCACTTTTGGTTTGCTGACATAGCAGAACCGCATCATCTGGAAGCTCTTTTTCCGACATCTCCTGCATCCTGGTAATAGCCATTTGCACTCTTAAAAGAAGTTCGTCGTTTCTAAACGGCTTGGTAATATAATCAAAAGCCCCATTTTGGGAGGCTTCCCAAGAAGTCTTAGCTTTATCCAATGCAGTCAACATAATAACTTCGGTACGAGGAACAAGCTGCCTCATTTTCCTTAAGACCTCAATGCCAGATATGCCAGGCATCTTAATATCCAAAAGCACCAAATCATATGTGTGTTGTTTGATCCTTTCAAGCGCTTCCTCACCAGAAGCAGCCAGATCAACATTAAATGACTTTTCCAGGACATGTTTAATAGATTTCCTGGCTATTTCTTCATCGTCAACTACCAAAATCCTTGGTTTCTCTTTGTCGGGTCTCTTTCCTCCCCTAACCCTGCAAGCAAAATCGGCATTTATATTGGCCGGACAGCCAAACCAATTAACATCCTCTTCGGGAATATTATCCGGAAATTCAGCTGGAATAGAATCACCAAAAATCGGGATTTTTTTAAGATATTGCTTATCGGCAGGGACTGATTTAATCCCGGTTATCTCATTAAGCGACATACCCGAAAGTTGAGCAAATTTTAAGAGGATCTTTTTACCGACGTTGCGTTCACCGCGTTCAATTAAAGCAATACTATTGTCTCTGACCCCAAGCTTTGCAGCCAATCCGGTTTGGGTCAGCCCTTTTTTGAGGCGGTATTCTTTGAGTTTTTTTCTAATGCTTTCATTTGACATGTTAGGCCCCTTAAAAATCCACTTGACACCACTATAACAAGAAGTATAATTGCTGTTATAGTGAATTCTGGGTAGATTTTTCAGCTGGTTTATTCTACCAAGGACCATGATAAAAGGCAATTGCCATTTCATTGTCTGGTCAAAAGGAGGAGAAAAACATGTTAACAAAAGAGAGGGAATTATTACTGGCCAATAAACTTACTGTTTTTGGAGAGGTGGCAATCGGCCTAGCCCACGAGCTACGCCAACCCCTTACCGCCTTAAAAGGGATGACGCAAGCAGTGATGCAAAACCCTGATGACCAGGAATGTTTTGCTGATTTTAAGCTAATTGTGCCAAAGCAACTTGACCGCTTGATCGGCTTACTGGAAAACCTGTTAAAGTTCGGCCAGCTCCCGGAACAAAGAGAAGAACCGGTTAAGATTAACCAATTACTCCAGGATACGGTTAAATTGTTTGCCAACCGTTGCCGGACATTACAAATCAGGGTTATAGAAAAATTGGGCTCCTTGCTTGAAGTTAAAGCTGATCCCGACCAATTGAGCCAGGTTTTTATCAACTTAATTGCAAATGCTATCCAAGCCATGCCTAAGGGAGGAGAATTAACACTTATTACTGTTCAAAAAAGATTAAGTATTATTATTGAAATAATTGATACAGGGCTGGGGATTAAAGAAAAAGATATAAAAAATATTTTTCAACCGTTTTTTTCTACAAAGAAACAGGGGTTGGGACTGGGATTGGCCCTGGCCCTAAAGATGGTCAGGGACCATTGCGGCACTCTTACAGTTGAAAGCAGGGAGGGAGCGGGTACAAAATTTACAATCGAACTCCCCCTCCGTACCCTACCCCGTTGACATGTTTATTTAATGATGGGAGAATGTTTTTGTTAAAGGAGGCTACACACATGTCAAAAGCCAGGATTTTAGTGGTTGACGATGAAGAAGTCCTCAGAACTTCGATTAAGAATTTGTTGGGGGATAATTATGGAGTGGAACAAGCTGCCTCGGCAATAGAGGCTTTTGAAAAGATAAAAAAGGGACGCTTTGATGTGATTTTGCTTGATATTAAAATGCCCGGGATGTCCGGTTTGGATGCCCTAATAAACATCAAGCTGCTCACCCCAACCTCAGCGGTAATTATGGTATCAGCCCTGGATATGGCTGATACGGCGTGGAAGGCTTTTCAGGCTGGAGCAGTTTATTACCTTACCAAGCCTTTTAAACGGGAAGATCTAATCAAGCAGATTGAGGTTGTTTTGGAAAGAAAAAAAGCCATGGATGTAAGCGGCCGCAAATCCGACCTGGTTGCGGAAATTTATGCCAAAGGGAGACAGGGCGGAAAATTTAGCCGGCGCATGGATTATTTTAGCGAGCTATTTTCTAAAAAAGGGTATGACCTGGGCGAGGTTTCTGTTGAGGAACTGGAAGAGATTGCTTCAGGGAAAAGGGACTAACTGAGCAGAGAATGGTATAATCACAATAAAGTTGTGGGAGGGATGTAAGATGGAAGAGGACATAGAAAGTATTGCCGGCAAGATTGCCAAAGGGGTTAATCCAAAGCGTTTGGTTTTGTTTGGATCAAGAGCTTTGGGTCGAGCCAACCAAAACAGCGACATTGATCTTTGCGTAATAAACAATGAGATTAAGGATAAAAGCCAGGAATTCATCAGAATCCGTAAACTTTTGAAGGATTTCATTCAACCGATAGACATATTATTCTTCAGTGAAGATGAATTTAAAAAAAGAAAAGATATTTGGGGCACTATCCAATATGAAATAGATAAAAAAGGCAAAATACTTTATGAACGCAGAGATTGAGGAAGAAAAACAAAAAATAATCGGGGAATGGGAACAACGGGCAGATGATGATTTGGAGTCAGCAGAAATCATCTTAAGAGAAAGCGACAACTACGATATTTCGGCTTATCATTCTCATCAGGCAATTGAAAAACTTATTAAGGCTTGCCTTTTGAGGCAAGGAGAGCCATTCAAATTTATCCATGATATTAGCACCCTCTTTTTGCAAGCATTTAAAAATCCCGGTCAGGAAGATATGTTTGAGAAAATTTCTTATATAAATTCCCTTTACCCAAAATTAAGGTACCCGAGTGGAGATCAAACAACCAAGGAACAAGCGGAAAAATGCTTACAAATTGCCAAAGAATTCTTTGTAAGCCAAAAGCAGAGCGGTAAAAGATAGGCTAAGAAGGATTTTCAACAGGCAAAGTAATGGTAAATATCGTCCCCTTGCCGATTTTGGATTCTACATCTATTTTTCCATTATGCTCATCAATGATTTTATAGGCGATTGATAGCCCAAGCCCTGTCCCTTCATCTTTGGTGGTAAAAAACGGATCGCCCATATTATCCAGTTTATCTTCCGGGATCCCGCAGCCTGTATCTCTGATTTTAATAACAGTGTTGCCGTTTTCCTGGCCTGTACTTAAGGTCAGCACTCCCCCATCCCCCATGGATTCAACCGCGTTTAAGATAAGGTTAATAAAAGCTTCGGACAAACTGTCCGGGTGGCCATGGACAAAGATATCCGGGACAAACTCTTTTTTTACTCCAATATCTTTAGTTTTTATTTTGCTGACCAAAAGTGAAAGAGATTCTTCCAGTAGGTTATTGATGTCAACCTGGGATAAACCTTCTTCTTTGGCCCTGGCAAACTTAAGCATGCGCTGGATAATGTTTAAGATGCGGAAGATTTGCTCCGGAAACATTTTGGAGATCCAAAGAAGAAATTCCTTGTCCCCCAACCTTTCCGGTAAAAGCTCCGCTTGGCTGCTTAGTGCCATCATGGGGTTTCTGATTTCATGGGCAATGCCTGCAGTGAGCTGGCCCAGTTGTTGGAGCCTATGGGTGCGCTCAAGCTCTCTTTGGGCAATAGCAACCTTATCCTTTTCGCGGGAGAGGTCAAGGCTCATTTCTTCGTAGGGCTTGACGATGTGTTTTAATGTTACGGCTACGTAATCGCCAATGGTTTTGAAGAGCTTAAGATCGTCATCGGAATAGTCATCTTCGTTCCGTTTTTTACCTAAAACGATAAAAGCGATAAGTTGGTTATCGGATAAGCAGGGAATGGCGATTTTTTTGTCATAGGTGACCATGTCTTGCCGTATTAGGAGCTGCTTGACCAAATGGTTCTCGGGAGTACAAAAAGCATCTGCTTTTTGTTTCCCTGATTGAGGATCCCACTCAAAATATTTTGCGCCCTTTTTGTCGGTGAAATAAATTTGCACAGGAGATACGTCAATGTCTTCATTGAATGCACAAAAGAGCAGCCGGGCAACCTTTTCACTAGTCAAGGTCTTACTAAGGCCAGAAACCAGCTTGCCTAATACTTTGGCAGGTTCATAGGAGGGTTTTACAAAGGCTTTATCGGTAGTGGTTTGAAGGAAGAGACGGATTTTCTGGAAGGTTTCGCCCACTATCATGCCAAAGAAGAGCGTCCAGGCTAGGAAAGCTAAATCGATTTGCGTGGTAACAAAAGTCCTATAAAGCCAGACCAAGATACTATAGATTGACCCGACAAATAAAACAGTTAAAACCCAAGCTAGACTTCGACTGATAACCAATGAAATGTTCATGAGGTGGTGTTTGGTGATGGCGTAGGCGATAATGGAAAAAGACACTATAAAGAAAAACACCCCTAAAGGATATAATGGCAATCCAAGGTCAATTAAATATTCAATAGCTGCAAAATAGTATATGCAATGTGCCAAAGACATAAACTTAATCCTATTTTGCTCCCCAGGTGAAAACTCTTTTTTCAAAAGCGGTTTTAGGATTAAAAACAAAGCCCTGGTGATGAAGAATAAAACTCCAGCCAAGTAAACAGAAAACACAAGGCCAGCTTTAGGATAACTGCCCCATCCAAAATCTCGATAACCCGCAATGAATAGATTCGACGTCCACGTTAAAACAAGAAAAATTAAGCCAAAGAGATAACCCAGAAAAACATAGTTTCTTTTGTCGTTATTTTTTAAAAATAAAAGGGCCACTTGATAGTAAGTAAAAGGGATAAAAATGATAACTGAAAAAGCAATCCTTGATAATAAGTCTTTTGCCAGAGGGGTTGGAAACAAATAAGAAAGAAACCAACAGATTTGCCAATAGGCTGTTTCAAAGCATAGTAGAGCAAACACTTTATTAAGAGACGATTTAGAGTTTTTAAATAGAACGAAGCTTCCTAAAAACAAAGCAAAAACTGCGGCAATAAGTGGGAAGATTGAAAAAATATTTATTTCTGAAATCATATTATTAATAAGTAAATTGGACAATCCCAAATACCATCCCAGCGCTCGCCGGCCAAAAAACCACTTTGTCCCCTCGTTTTAACTTGTCTTCTTTTAAAGCCATATCTATTGCTACCGGGATTGAAGCTGAAACCAAATTTCCATACTTAGGATAAACTGCTACATAATTTTTTCGTGGATCTACCCCCAACACTTCTCCAATTTCCAAGTAGGATTCGGAAGAAGCTGCATGAGGAAACCAAATATCTGGCACATCAATATTTTTTATGGTTTTGCGTGCTAGTGAAATTAATTCTCTTTTCCCAGCATCAAACAATACACCACCAAAAGAAACAAATTTATGTGTGCCATGAAGGTTATGCTTATCATCAAAATCACAGAACTCATGAAAATTATCTAGGGAAATAGTGCAAAAGCTAGAAAGATCTGGATCAGATTCGAAAGCAAATGACCATTTATCATCCAACCCGGAAACGATTGTTGAGCTTGCAGCCTCACCAATGGTATAACACGGCAAAGTATATTCTATTTGATTTGCCTTTTTAATTTTCCATAGATCAGGATAACCATGTTCATACATGTTAAATTCCCCATTTACTATCATTATATGTTCATATATCCCGGCTTGAAAAAAACGATAAGCAATGTCCAAAGCCCGAGTCCAGCTCATGCAAGCATCTGTTATATCAAAGCATTGGCAGTTCATTCCCAGCATTTTTGCGAAAAAATATGCATTGGCAGGCTCTTTAAAACCTTTGCCCACACCACAATAAATTAAGAGGTCAATTTTATCTTTACTTAAGCTTGCTTTTTGCAGCGATTCTTCCATTGCTTGCTTGATAAAATCTATGGCTTTTTCATTTTTACTACGATCCCGCCAATAGCGGGTATTAGAACCGGATTTTTTCAGCAAAGCCAATGTTTGCCGCTGATAGAGCTTAACGGTTTTTGAGGGGAGATCAGGGTTTAAGCGTTCAATTTCATTCAAAACCCATTCGTTTGATACTTCCAAAGAAGGGATAGCAACAGCAACTGCATCAATCTTCATTATGAATATATTATGCCATCAGAAAAACAGCATGACAAGGCAAATTACCGGGTAGGGAGATAACAGCATTTTTTATGCTTTTTACCGCTGCCGCATGTACAGGGGGCGTTTTTGTTTTTCACCGCATCCTAAACACAAAGTATCTCAAAACCCCAACTGACGCCAAACCAAAACCAGCCAAAATATATCCCTCAAAACTATGCGTACCAAGTGCTATAAAGCGGAATGCAATAATTATTGCCCATAGAAAAACGACTGAGGCTGTCCAGTCGCGGTATTTAATCCCTGCCTCATGATACATCTCTCTGACAACATCCCTGGTAACAACCGGCTTATGGCTTACTTGATGCACCATATCTACTATTGCCAGAGGAAGGCGGTTGGATAAGGTCAAAATCCGGTTCTCGAACATCTCGTAATCGCTGATGGAAAGGTTTTGCGTTAGATATTTAATTAATTCCTTGGCTGCGGTTTCACTTAAAGGATGGAGCTCGATCTGTTTAAACTTCCACCAGAGTTGTTTCATCTTTGGGTTTACTTCCTCAATAGCAGTTAAGATAGTAAAGTTTTCCAAAAGGACAAGAAGAGTATCAACATCAGAGACTTTCAGCCTACTTAAGTTATCAATTATAAGGATTGGGGGATTTGTCCCTCTGCCATTTTTAATTGCCTCGATAATATCCTTTGTAGAAGCCCTGGTTTTTAGCTTTACCCCTAATTTATCACAAATTTGAACAAGCATATTCTTGATCGGTGTCGGAGATGCAATATAAACACTTGGGAGACGATGGGAAAGATATTTTAAAACATGCGTTTTACCCACACCAAGAGGACCAACCAAGAGAACAGCCTGGCCTTTGTTAAGGTCGGCTTGTATCTCCCTTATCATCCCATCCCTGCCAAAAATCACTTCCTCTGGACTGGCTTCAATTGCCCCCTTGATCTTGGTAATAGCTTTGGCCTTCTTGGGTTTAACAGGAAACAAGCGGGAGGTAAACCTTGAAACCGCAGATCGATTATCTAAATGCTCCACTTCTTCTGCTTGAGGAATGGCCGTAGGTTGTTTAGCTGCTTGAATATAACGATTGATGGACTGGGAATCAGTAATACCTAAAATAGCTGTCGCTTTATCCATCGCAATATCTTTGCGGAAAAGATTAACTGCAAAAGTGTTGCGCAAGATTTGAGCGTTAACCTTTCTTCTAATGCCTGCTTTACTCGCATATTTGCGAATTAGCTTATCCACTGCCCTATCGGAGAGCTCTTTGACCTTCCCTTTGGTAGTTACAAAAAAATAATTGGAAGAACTATCCATGCGCTCCTTTGACCAGCGGGCAAGGGATTCAAAAACCTGGTCGTTTATAGGGATTTGCCTATGGCGGTCGCCTGTAACCGCTACCATCTTCTTTTCCCAATCAATTGCGTCAATCTTGAGATCTATCAATTCGCTTAAGAATAGGCCGGTATTCAAAAAGAGGAGGATAATTGCAAGGTCGCGAGGCTCGTCTATGCTTCTGGTTAAAGCGGAGGTTTCGTTTAAGTTAAGATAATCAATGTTTGGCATTAGTTTTTCTTTCCCCAAAGGCCGCGGTTATTCTCCCGAGCTTGTTTTTGCAGCTTTAAAAACAATTCCTGGTGTTTTACGTTCGGAGGAATCGTCATCACTTGGGCAAAACCGTTTTCTACCAGCCAGGCATTAACAAAAACATCACCCACATAAACATAAGCAAGAAGCCTTCCGTATTTGTCACGTTTCTGCACGTCAAACTCAAGCCGGACCTGTTTTCCTCCAACCAGTTTTTTGTTTGCCTCGGAGGCTTCTTTTCCAAAATATTGGACTGGCTTTTTAGGATGCTTGGTTTCCGGAGTATCAATGCCAATATAGCGGACTTTTTCGCCACTAAAAAGCTGGATGGTGTCGCCGTCAACGACTCTGGAAACAGTATAAAGGTTTTGGTTTGATTCAGAATATGAAGAACCGAAGCTTATCAGCAAAAACAAAAAGAAGAGTAAAACTAGAATAAAAGCTTTTCTCATCAGCCAATATTATACTCTCCGTTTTTGGCACAATCAAAGCAAAAATTATTAACTTGGTGCGACTCACCAGCCTGATAGTGCGACTTAACCACCCTCTTGGTTCGGTTTGCCCTGCCCTTTTCCCTGTATTTGGGGTGGGGAAAAATCCGATTCTAGGCATGGCTGGGGGTGGTGGGGAGGAGGAGGTGGGGCAATTGTTTTGTTGTTGGGGCGGATCAGTTTTTTCTTTTTATTGTTTTTGAATAGATTGTTTTTGTTGGTTATTAGTTAGTAGTTGTATTTTTTAAGTCACAATTTTATGTTGATCCGATCGTTTTCTTATAAGGTAAAACCTTGGCTACAGCTATTAGTAAAACTTAAATTTCGGTGGTGTTTCTTTGTTTTTAACATCAGCAGCAAAATGGTTTTTTTGTCTTTTCTGTTTTGTGTTTAACTAAAGATTAATAATGGTCAATTGCGCTGTGTTTTTTGTTTTGTGTGTATAAATACTTAAATCAATAAGTAAAAACAGCTCTATATACGTGTATGGAGTGCCTGCCCGCCGAAGCTTTAGCGTAGGCGGGTGTATATAGCTATCATATAGAGGGATGGTGCGACTTTACCAGGGAGTTTCGCACCAATCCTTAATCTTCGGTTAAAGTGTCTTTATAGATGAATTCTAGGACCTCTTTTAGCTTATGATAAATCTGATGCCAGAGGGGCAACC